>CAZLTD010000044.1:0-38272 GCA_964562385.1 uncultured Desulfobacula sp. | reverse complement strand
TCTGTGAGAGGGATGAGGCCGGATTAATTAACCGACCTCACCCTACTCGATATGGCTAAGGATCGGCTCCAAAATTACGTGAACTTTTGTTTTTAAAATACCCTGTCTTTTAAGGAATTTGGGAAACAATTTAGATCAAGTTATTTTGTAACGGTTCCTAATTTAGCAAAGAATTACCCAAAGATTTTTTCAAGATCAGGGATAATCTGTTTTTTACGGCTCATGATGCCGGGCAGCCAGGCTTTGCCATCTACAGGCGCAACGCCGAATGCTTTTTCAACTACGGATTCATCATCAGATGCAACCAGAAGTTCGGTGCCTTCCTGCATGATGTCAGTGAGCATCAACAATACTGTGTGATGGCCTTTTTCAGCTTTTAGGTCACGAATATCTTTTTCAAGATCAGCTTTAATACCGTCAACGATGGACAGGTCAACCAGCTCAAGCTGGCCGCAGCCAATACCGCTGCCGTTCATGTTGAAATCTTTGTAATCACGGAGAACCAGTTCACGGATGGGCGTACCGTCAACAGCAGATTTTACCTTGAACATTTCAATGCCCAGTGCATCCAGGTCACCTTCGCCACAGATTTCAGACAGTTTGGCGCATACTTCTTTGTCTGTATCGGTGCAGGTGGCTGATTTGAAAATAACTGTATCGGAAAGGATAGCGCACAGCATGATACCGGCAATATCCTTGGGAATTTCAACACCAAGGTAATCATACATTTTTGCGATGACAGTACAGGTGCAGCCTACGGGCCAGATCCAGCATTCCAACGGCTGGCCTGTGGAGACATCACCCAGTTTGTGATGGTCAACAATACCTAAGATGTTGGCATCAGCCAAATCATCAGGGCTCTGGGCAAGATCGGAATGATCCACAAGATAAACATCTTTGCCGGCATAGGAAGTGACAACCTGCGGGGCTGCAACACCAAATTTATTTAAGACAAATTCAGATTCAGGGTTGAGTTCGCCCTGGGCAGCAGCGGCAACATCTTCACCAAGTTTCTTTTTCAGATCGGCCAGTGCAATAGCAGCACAAACAGAATCGGTATCTGGGTTTTTGTGACCAAATACTAAAGTTGACATAAAACCTCCTAAAGTTTGAGTGTCGTTTTTTATTAATTTTGATGATCTAAAACTAT
The DNA here is from genome assembly GCA_964562385.1 of uncultured Desulfobacula sp. Classification (GTDB taxonomy): domain Bacteria; phylum Desulfobacterota; class Desulfobacteria; order Desulfobacterales; family Desulfobacteraceae; genus Desulfobacula. The sequence continues at coordinate 37,122 of CAZLTD010000044.1, read as the reverse complement.
TTGATCATCGGTTGTTTAAAATTCAAAAAATCCGGTTAAAAAACCGCAATATCTTATAGAATTAATTGGCAATAACCTCAAGTAAAATTTTTTATATCAAAAACCTGTGTCCAGCACAATATTTGTCTGAGTGATCAATGGCCCTGCCTTGTATAAAAGCATGCTTCGTGTAGTGATGTCTAAAACGCCGCCATTATTGCAATGGTCGGGTGAACACAATGCAATATAAAGTTTTCGTAAAAATTTTAGGTCAGATACCTGAAAATATTAACCAAATTGGTTTAATCTTATTTAGATGGGGCAGTTTTCAAAACGGGGCAATAATTTCAATTTTTAAAGGAGAGGCAATGTCTGACCGCGATATCACTGAGAAAAGGGAACATGAGCGAAAGCTTACCAATGTTGAAGTGGAAATCGTTTCACGCGGTGAGGTGAAAAAGGCCAATGCAAAAGATGTTTCCCTAAGCGGAATTTTTATTAAAAATATCAGAGATATCCTCCTATGATGTGGGCCAGAATATCGTTCTGGCCTTTGAATCCAAAGCTGGGAAAGCCCATACCGTGGAAGACAAAATTGTCCGCAAGGATGAGAACGGAATCGGTGTCCGGTTTAAAAAAGAACTGCTGGACAAAGCTTTTGAACATGCCCGGCAGTGGTTGTAAGAATGGTCCCAATGTCATTAAATTAAACCACTCATCTATTATTTTGCTTCTGCATTTAATAGCTGAGCAAGTAAACTTAACTGGTACGGAGGCCGGAAACCGAAGACCGGAGACTGGAAAAGGCAAGGCCCTCCGGTCTCCCTGGCTAAAACATCTGTATTCTTAAGTTAATGGTATTGATTTGCTATATATTCAGACATTGAATATCAAGATATTTTTGCAGCCTTAAAGATATCCTCTCCCTGAAACCAGCCGTCCATGGCCCTGTCATCTTCAAATAGAATCTGTATTGCCCGGACCAGCTCCACCTGGTAAGAGTGCAGACCCTTTTGGGCCAATACCTGGATGAAAACCGTTGAATACATGTCTGTAGAGGCTCGGTATAATGGAAAGCAGGGCACCTTAATCTCTTCGGCTTTTTCAAATCCTGTTTTACAGATAGCAACATCGGTTGAATGATACGCCCGGCAGGAGAAAGGGCGAAGATCATAAATCAAGCACTGACCCTGAGCCTGTGTGTCCAGGAACGGGCATGCGGTCCCGGAATTGCGCCAGAATTTTTCTTTTGTGACCGGCCCTTTATTTGCCGTCTGGAACACTCTTTGGCGTATGATATCCAGATCTTCATCACTTGCCTGGGTTTTCAACGCATTATACAGAACAATCGCTTCAGGGATCGATACTCCCACGCGAAGGTGGCAGCAATATTCACACCCTTTTTTGCAGACTGCTTCGGGCGGCAGTTCAAACAGGGCGTTAATGAATGTGGCCATGGCTGTTGTCAAAGCATCCGGATGAATTCGGTTTGCATCCAGAAAAACAGACAGGTTCTCCTGCGCCTGGGCCATACTTTTTTCCAGCAGTTCGGAAAACCGATCTGAATTCATGGCATTCTCCATTTCTCTTTAATACAATTAATAAAAGTTTGAAATCCAGGATTCAAATGTTTCACAGGTAAATGTTGTCATGGATGTATACAGACATTACAGCGCCGGCAGTCAATCATGGGACAGGCGGCGGATTTTTTAGCCTGTCCCGCTTTTTGATACTCTTTTGCCAAAAAATCTTTGCTGATCCGGTTGTTTAAGAAATCCCAGGGCAGGGGAGCATCTAACTCTTTTTGGGTATAGATCAGGTCATTGCAATAATCGGCATGTTTCCGTATGGCTGTTGTCCAGCCAGAATTCAGGGCATCCTCAATCACCTGCGCCATATTTTGATCCCCTAAAGAGAGCAGGGCATTGATTTTAGCCTTTTTTAAGGATTCGATATTTACGTTTACGTTGGCTGTTTTTTTCAACCCCTTCCGGATGATTTTTACCTTGGCCTTCAATATGGGCAGCGTGTTCATAGCGGCCCACTGAAAAGGGGTGGCCGGTTTCGGGATAAACGGGTTGATACTTAATGTCAGGGTGCCGATTTTGCGTTTCTTTTTGGAGCTTTCCAGAAACACGGCTTTTATTTTTTGTGTGAGATCAACAATGGCCTGGACATCGTCATTTGTTTCAAAGGGCAGGCCGATCATAAAATAGAGCCGGATATTAAAAATACCAGCATCAACCAGCTTTTTGGCAGCACTAAGAATATGTTCTTCACTGATTTTTTTATTGATGACATTCCTCATCCGCTGGGAGCCTGCTTCCGGTGCAATGGTGGCAGTTTTAACCTGGGAGTTGGACAACACGTGGATAAACTGGTCCGTCAACCTGTCGGCCCGCAGAGAGGAAAATGAGATTCGCATCTCTTTATCAAGCGCATGATCACAGATTTGTGCAATATGCGGATGATCTGCCACCGCTGAGCTGACAAGTCCCAGCCGTTTGGTTTTTTTGGCAGCACCATCAATGGCAGAATAGATGTTTTTTTCAGGATAGATCCGGGGAGGGCGGTAAATAAATCCCGCACTGCAGAATCTACAGCCATGGGGACATCCTTTCAGGGTTTCAATCAGAAAGGTATCCTTAAACGCGGTATCCGAGGCTGTGATAACCGACTGGGTAGTGATATTTTCAAGGTCATGAAGATATTGAACACAAATTTTGTCTGTAACCTTGCCTGGATGGATCATGGGAACATAGGCGCCAGCAAGATTCTCTTCAAGGGAGGCAAGAAGGGCGGATTTGTCACCCAAAGGGCTGAAAAGATCAAAGAAGGGAGGCAAAAGGCATTCGGCCTCGCCCATGAGAAAAATATCGATGAACGGTGCAATGGGTTCCGGATTTAGAAAACAGGCGACTCCCCCTGCAACCACCAAGGGGTGGGTGTGGTTTCGATCAGGTGATCGCAAGGGGATGCCTGCTTCTCCTAGGAGTTGAACAAGATGAACAAAATCGTTTTCAAATGAAACTGAAAAGAAGATGATGTCAAACTGGTTGAGACGTAAACCGCTTTCAATACTTTTGACGGTTTTGCCTTCAGGGCGCCTGCCCGGCCAGAAGACCCGTTCACAGGAAACGGTGTCGATCTGATTGGCCAGCTTATAAACGGTCTGGAACCCTAAAGAGGACATACCGGCTTCATACGTGTTGGGATAAACAAGGGCGGCCTTGATCAGGCCCTTACCCTTTTTGATGATGGCGCCGTGTTCTCTTTTTAACCGGTCACCATCCTTCCCGCCGGGTTTACGCTTCTTTCTCATCTATCAAATCAGTCCGCTTTTCTGCGCAAAAATGTGGGCACCTCCAAATCGTCGTTATCATAAGGCATTGAACCGTAATCCGCTGTCATACCCTCATCGCCAACAGCTTTTTTATGTTTTAAGACCACGGGATTGTCAAATTCATTCCAATTGGCCAGTTCATCCTGGGTTGGAGTTCTGACATGTCCCCTGGCTATAGGTTCCATATTTTCGGCCGGGGTCTGGAAAGAGGGCTGAGGGGGTGCCGGCTGCTGGTATGCCGGCTGCACTGGTTGCACCGGCTGCACATTGGGATCAAACTGGTGAATATTCTGGGCCTGTTGGGGCTCTTCAGCGCCGATACCGGTAGCGATAACGGTGATTCGCATTTCATCACCCAGGTCATCATCAAAGGTCTGTCCCCAGATGATCTCTGCGTCATCGCCCACTTCTCTGTGAATCCGGTCGGAGGCTTCGGTCATTTCATCCAGGGTCAGATCGGAACTGGAGGTGATATTCATCAGCACACCCTTGGCTCCGGAGATGGAAATGTCTTCCAGCAGTGGATGGGAAATAGCCTTTTCAGCTGCTTCCACAGCACGATTTTCACCCGAGGCAATACCGATTCCCATGAGCGCTTTACCTGCCTTTTGCATGGTGGTTCTGACATCGGCAAAGTCAAGATTGACATGTCCGGGCATCATAATAAGATCTGTGATTCCTTTAACGGAATGATGCAGGATTTCATCTGCCTTGATAAACATATCCACCATTCTGGCACCTTTGGGAGCAATGCCTCTTAAACGATCATTTGGAATGGTAATCACGGTGTCGGTAATGCCATGGAGTTTATCAAGTCCTTCAATGGCCTGTTTTTCCCTCTTTTTTCCTTCAAAGGAGAACGGTTTTGAGGCCACGGCCACAGTGAGAACACCGAGATCTTTGCATATTTCAGCAATAACGGGCGCAGCGCCTGTTCCGGTGCCGCCGCCAAAACCGGCGGTGATAAAAACCATGTGGCTGTCTTCCAGGGCTGCTCTTAATTCATCCATGCTCTCAAGAGCGGCATCACGTCCTTTGCTGGGATCAGCACCGGCGCCTAACCCTTCGGTTAATTCTTTGCCGATCTGGATTTTCACTTCAGCCTTGGAGGCCTCAAGGGCCTGTACGTCCGTGTTGGCAACAATAAATTTGACCCCGCAAAGCTTGGCGTCAATCATGTTGTTGACAGCATTACCACCGGCGCCACCCACGCCAATTACTTTGATCTTTGCTGAATTTTCGCTTTCCACATAAGAAAAAGTCATACCCACCTCCCTAATAATTAAATAATATCTTTAAACCACTGTTTCATTTTATTTAAGATGCCAGTAAATCCCTGGCTGTCTGTTTCCCTGAAATCCATTTTACAACTGGCACTGGACCCGTAAATAACAAGGCCGACACCTGAGGCATATGCAGGATTTTTGACAATATCTTTTAAACCGCCTATTTTATCAGGTTCTCCAATACGCACCGGCACTCCGAATACGGACTCGGCAATTTCTGTAATTCCGTTTAAGACCACACTGCCGCCGGTGAGAACAAAACCCGCCGGAAATGAGTTTTCCAGTCCGTGGGAGAAAAGTTCGTTTTTCAGCAGGGTGAATATCTCTTCCACGCGGGGTTCAAGAATTTCCGCCAGGATTCCTTTGGATAGTTTTTTCGGAGCCCTGCCACCCACTGCCGGCACTTCGATAGTTCCCGAGCTTCTGACGCTTTCGGGCAGACAGGTGCCGTGTTCGATTTTTATTTTCTCTGCTTCCGGCAGGGGAGTTCTAAGACCGATGGAGATATCATTGGTCAGGTTATGCCCCCCAAGTGTCAGTTCATAGATGAATTTTAAATTGCTGTCCTTGAATAGCGCCAGGTCGGTGGTGCCGCCCCCCATGTCTGCAATAATGCATCCCAGCTCTTTTTCTTCATCGGTCAGCACCGCTTCCCCGGATGCCAGTGATTCCAGCGCAATGTCACAGACTTCAAGGCCGGCTTTGTTGCAGCATTTAACGATGTTGCGCGCCGATGATACGGCGCCTGTCACAATATGTATTTTTGCTTCCAGCCGGATGGCGGTCATGCCCACGGGGTTCTGGATCGATTCCATGTCATCCACAATGAATTCCTGGGGGATAACATGAAGGATCTCCCTGTCCGTGGGGATCGCCACAGCCTTGGCCGCATCAATCACCCGGTCAACATCATGTTCTGTGATTTCCCGGCCCTTGATGGCAATGATGCCATGGGAATTGAATCCCTTAATGTGGCTGCCGGCAATACCGACGTAGACTGAAGAGATGTCACAGCCGGCCATCAGTTCCGCTTCTTCCACGGCTTTTTTGATAGAATCCACGGTGGACTCGATATTCACAACCGAGCCTTTCCTCAAACCCGTGGACGGGTGCGATCCAACGCCGATGACATTAATCTCGTCCTCAAGCATTTCACCCACCACCGCGGTGATTTTTGTTGTGCCGATATCAAGGCCGACGATTATTTTCTCATTCCCCTGCAAAATTAAACCCCCTTTTCTAAAGTTTCCAGCCCAATATCGTTGGATTTTGTTGTGACAAATACTTTTTCCAGATTGAATAGGTCCATGGCAGTGATCGTTTTGTCAGGAAAGTGTTTGCCAATATACGCACTGATTGTTTTTGCTTTTTTAAATTTGAGCCGGTATTCGCCAAATCCCATTTTCATTTTGATGCCGGCGCTGTCCCGGGATGCTTCTTTATTGTAAATATCTTTGCTTTCTATGGTAATGCCAAGCTGCTTGTCTGCCTGGATTCGAACGGCCTGATCCGTACTGACAATGGTCAAAAAATCCATCACCGCATTAAACAGCGTGCCGTCAAACAGATACCGGCTGCTGGCTTTTGTCAGATCAAGGCCCATGATCACCGGCAGTTCGGCCAGGTCATCGGTTTTCGGGTTATACTCCTTAAACGGCTGCCCCTGGGTGTTGATAATGATGTCAGCGATATTTTCAATTTTTACAATGGCAAGGGCCGTATGCTCAATGATCGTAATATCAAGAGCGGAAGATAGTTTTCTTTTGATCTTGGCTGAGGCGATCCACGGGTGGGTGGATATTTTTTTCTCAAGGGCGTGAATATTGAGTTTAAACAGGTTGCGTGTGTGGTTCAGACCGGCAAAGGCGGTTATCTCTTTCTCGGGTACACGCAGGTTCCCGTGGATATCGATTTTTTTAACCGTGAACAGCGCCGACTGCGTGACCATATCATAGGCAAATATGGATGCCAGACTCAGGATGCTGATGCCGGCAATCATCATGATCCACTTTAAGCAAAAATCAATACTGCTGCCGACATTTGCCGAAGTCGTTTCATCACCAGTTGTCTCAGGTTTGAACCTGTTGGGCTTTATTTTACTTTTCACCTTCTATCCTCACTTCTGTTTCAAGTTTGACATGATATGTGTTGTACACTTTGTTTTGAATTGTCTCTTGCAACAAAAGAACATCCGCATATGTGGCCTGACCTGTATTGACAATGTAGTTAGCATGGACTTTTGAGACCATGGCGTCGTTACGTTTCGTTCCTTTTAACCCGGCATCCTCAATAAGTTTACCCGCAGCCGGGGCATTTTCCGGGTTTTTAAAAAAGCAGCCGGCGCTTGGCAAAGAGACCGGCTGGGTCTTTTTTTTGTTCTCAAGATGTTCCTGATAGCGCGCCTGAACGTTTTTGGGATCGGTTTTAATTAGTTTAAACCGGGCACCAAGGATGATGTGAGTACATTCAAGATTCCGGTAGGAAAATTTAAGTGCCTGCCGGTCAATGGTTTTAAGTTCCATGTCGGATGGATCCAGCGTTTTAAGAGATACCAGCGGATCACTGATCCTGTGGTCCGGTATTCCTGCATTCATCATCAAGGCGCCGCCAAGTGTTCCGGGTATGCCAGCGGCAAATTCCAGGCCTGACAGACCTTTCTCATTGGTAAACCGGCACAGGGCCGCCAGCTTTTCGCCTGCATCTGCATGGACAATTCTTTGATCATTATCCGATTCAACGATCCGGATACCTGATTTAAGTTTCCGGGTCAAAATCACAAGCCCCCTGATACCTTTATCTCTGATCAGCAGGTTGGTACCACCGCCGAAAACGGTTACCGGGACGTCAAGATCTGCGGCCCGTGTCATTAATTTCTGGATTCCCTTTTCACTCTCCGGCTGGGCAAGAAGATCCGCAGGACCGCCTATCTTAAAGGAGGTATATTTTTTCAACGGCTCATCTATCATGAGATTAAACTCATTGATCAGTGTTGAATATGCAGATTTTTTTGCCACGTTCATCATAATTGTTTATAAAATCTCCACCAGTTTTTCGCCCATCTGATAGATGTCACCGGCGCCCAGGGTTAAAACAAGATCCCCTTGTTTCGCTTTGTGGGTAATCATGGACAGTGCCTGGGTGAAATCCGGGGCATGGCTGACATCCTTGTGGCCATGTGCCTTGATCCCCTCGCATAGGGCTTGCGCGTTCACACCTTCAATTTCTAGTTCACTGGCAGCATAGATCGGGAGAACGATGAGTATATCCGACTCGTAAAAAGATCGGGTAAATTCGTCAAACAATCCCTGTGTCCGTGTATATCTGTGGGGCTGAAATGCAACGATCAGCCGTTTGTCTTTATAACTTTCCCGGATGGCTGTCAGTGTGGCAACAATCTCGGTGGGATGGTGGCCATAGTCATCCATGACAAGCACCCCTTTTTTTTCTCCTTTTATTTCCAGACGTCGTTTGACGCCTTCAATTTTTTCCAATGCCTTTTTAATGGTCTTAAACGGAATGTTAAGCTCAATCCCGGTGGCAATTCCCACCATGGCGTTTGATATATTGTGTTTTCCGGCAATATTCAGATGGATGGTACCCAGTTTGTTTTCATGGTGATACACATTGAAACTGCTTTTGCCGCCTTTGAATTTGATCTGCTTTGCCTGCAGGTCGGACTGTGCCGTCATGCCGAATGTGGTGTGCCGAACCTTTATTCTCGGCAGGATATCCTGGACATGTTCATTGTCCAGACAGAGTATGGCAAGACCGTAAAAGGGGACCGAATTGATAAACTGTACAAATTTATCTTTGATGTCATCTATATCTTTGTAAAAATCAAGGTGTTCTAGATCAATATTGGTAACCGCTGCAATGGCCGGCGTGTATTTCAAAAAAGAGCCGTCACTTTCGTCAGCCTCGGCCACAATGAAGTCACCCTGGCCGTGAAGGGCATTGGTGTCCAGCCCTTTGAGCAGCCCACCGATAATGACCGTGGGATCCAGGCCAGCCGTGTTCAGGATATGGGAAACCATGGCAGTGGTCGAAGTTTTGCCATGGGCGCCGGATATGGCAATGGAGTATTTGATCCGCATCAGCTCCGCCAGCATTTCTGCCCGGGGAATGATCGGGATGGACAGTTCCCTTGCCCTGACAACCTCGGGGTTTTCACCGGCAATGGCCGTGGAGGTAACCACCACATCGGCACCGTCTATTTGATCTTTTGTGTGGCCTTGAAAAATGATTCCGCCTTTTTTTTCCAGGCGGCGGGTAATGCCGGATAGCTTGAGGTCCGACCCGGAAACGGAATACCCAAGATTCAGGAGCATTTCAGCAATACCACTCATGCCGATACCGCCGATTCCCACAAAATGAATATGATAGTCTTTTTGATACATGGAAATTACGCCTTTGCACCTTTAATGTTTAAAATATGGGTTGCGATTTTCATATCCGCATCCGGCATTGCCAGGGACTTGAGCGCCGCGGCCATACGTTTTCGTCTCTGATTGTCATTGATCAGGGCGTCCATGACATCAAAAAGTCGTGAACCGTTCAACTGACCGTCCTGGATCATGATGGCGGCACCCTTGTCTTCAAGTGCTTTTGCATTGTAAGTCTGATGGTCGTCCGCCGCATGGGGAAAGGGTATCAGGATTACGGCCTTACCCTTTTCACTGAGTTCGGCAATGGTTCCGGCCCCGGCCCGTGCAATCACCAGGTCGGCGGCTGTCTGGATCTGCGGCATGGTATTGAAAAAAGCCTTTACCTCCGCGTTAATCCCCAGGTTTTGATATGCATCTTTAATGCGGGTTTCATCGGTTTTTCCGGTCTGGTGAATAATATTGCAGCGTTCAGGGTCATCAAGCCGTGCCAGTGCGTCAACAAATGCATTATTGATGCTTGAAGCGCCCTGGCTGCCGCCGGTAACCAGAATCGTGAATCTGTCATGCCTGAAATTATCAAGATCCTCAAGACCTTTTGGGCCGCTATCATCTGTTCGCCTTACCGGTGTACCGGTGAAGGTAGTTTTTGGATTGTCTTCCCAGCCCCTGGTGGCTTCAAACGAGGTAAAGATCGTATCGGTGAACCGGGCCAGCAACCGGTTGGTCATACCTGGGATGGCGTTCTGCTCCTGGATGCCGGTGGGAATTCTCATGATCCAGGCTGCCAGAACCACGGCAAAGGATGAAAATCCGCCAACGCCCAGGACAAAACCGGGTTTAAATCGTACTAAAATGGTCAGAGACTGGATCAGCGAAACAAGTATCATACAAATGGCGTAAGCCTTTTTCACGATGCTGCCGCCTTTTATCGGTTGTGCAAGAATAGCCTTATGGGCAAATCCGTACTGTTTCAGTGTCCGGGTCTCAAAGGGTGCGTTAGTGCCGACAAACAGACAGTTTACATTGTCGGTGGCGGCCTTTAACGCACTGGCAACAGCAATCCCGGGGAAAAGGTGTCCACCTGTTTTCCCGCCGGCAATAATGATGTTAAGACTGCTGTGCGTCATCTTTTGTTGCTCCGATATTCATTAATATTCCCATGGCAGCCATGTTAACGACCAGAGAGGTGCCGCCGTAACTGATAAACGGCAGTGTCAGTCCCTTGGTGGGCAGAAGCCCTAAAGCCACGCCGGTGTTGATCACTACCTGGATACCGATGTAAAGGGTTAGTCCTGTAGCAGTGATCATGCCAAATAGATTTGTGCTGTTTTTAGCGATGTTCATGCCTTTGATGATCAGGACCAGGTAGAGAACCAAAACGGCAACCACACCGATGAGTCCCAGTTCTTCCCCGATGATGGAAAAGATAAAATCGGTATGGGGCTCCGGCAGGTAATGCATCTTCTGCATGCCAAGCCCGATGCCTTTTCCGAAAATACCGCCGGAACCAAATGCCTTTAAAGAGTGGGTGATCTGATATCCCGTGTTATAGGGATCGTCCCACGGATTTAAAAAAGCCAGGATCCGTTCCAGACGATAGGGTACTTTGTAGACACAAAAATAGATCACCGGTACCATTAAGGGGGCCGGTGACAGAAGATGAAGCAGTTTTACGCCGGACACAAACATCATCCCCCAGGTAATCATCCCCAGGACAACCACAGTGCCGAAATCGGGCTGGATGATAATCAGACATGCAAACAGAAGAAAAATGAACGCATGGGGGACAAAGCCGACTGAAAAGGTTTTTATAAGGGTTTGCTTCTTGGACAGCGAATATCCAAGAAACAGGATCAGTGCAAGTTTGGCAAATTCTGCCGGTTGAAATGTAAACCCGCCCAGGCTCAGCCATCGGTGGGCACCACCGGCTTTGATATTCAGGGCCGGAATCAGGACCGCCACCAACAGCGCCACGGCAAAGAACAGGATGATATATGAGATGCTCTTGTACAATTTGTAGGGAAATGAGGCGGTCACAAACATGACACACAGGCTGATGCCAAAAAACAGGGCCTGTTTTTTCATGTAGTAAAAAAGGGTATCATGGTTCTGCAGGGATATGGCGGAACTTGCAGAATAGACCATGATGATACCGATCCCGGACAAGAGCAGCACAGGGAAAAGAATGCTTTTCTCGCTGAAAAAGGGATGTATTGTATTTGTGCCCGGGTTCATTATTGTTTTTTCCCTATTTGCGCTACGAGTGATTTAAAGTCATCCCCGCGGTGGTTGTAGCTTTTGTAAATGTCAAAACTAGCACAGGCAGGGGATAAAAGAATCACTTCTCCTGGCCCGGCCTCTTCAAATGCCCTGTTCACGGCATCGGCCATGTCACGGGCCTCAATGACCGGGCACAGGCCCTTAAAGGTCTGTTTAATATGGGCTTTTGCCTCACCAATGGCCATGATGGTTTTGACCTGTTTTTTAATGGCATGAACCAACTGGGAGAAATCGGTTCCTTTTTCCCTACCCCCTAAAATCAGGGTGACGGGCCTATCAAAACATGCCAGCGCCCGGATAACGGCATCGGTATTGGTAGCCTTGGAATCATTGTAAAAACTGATACCGTTGATATCGGCCACATACTCCACCCTATGGGGCAGGTGGCGGTAATTTTTAAGCCCTGTCTTTATATTTTGGATATCCGTACCAACGCTCAGGCATGCCAGAACTGCCGATGCGATGTTTTCATGGTTGTGTGTCCCCAAAAGGGCCGGACAGATGTTTGTGTCAATGGCAATTTTGCTATTGCCTGTCCGGATCCGGATCCGGGATTCATCGATTTGAGCGGCTGTCTTTGCAGTCATTGCCGTGCTGGATGAAAAAGCCAGTTTTTTTGAGTTTATAGTTTTTAAACGCTCATCAAACCCGGAAATTGCCGCATTAATAATGGCTGTGTCTGTTTCTGTCTGGTTTTCAAACAGGCGCCACTTGGAATCTTCGTAATCTGAAAAAAGGGGGTACCGGTCCAGGTGATCTTCTGAAATATTGAGCAGCAGGGCCACATCCGGTTTAAATGATGTTGACAGGTCCAGCTGAAAACTTGATATCTCGGCCACAATGATATCACAGGGTGTATCGGACATCAGCTGTTCCAAAAGCGGGGTGCCGATATTGCCGCCCACAAAAGGTTTTTTGCCGCAGGCCGCCAGAAGCTGGCCGATCAGCGTGGTGGTTGTGGTCTTGCCGTTGGTGCCGGTAATGGCAATAACAGGCCGCGTGTTTGCTTGTGAAAAAATGTCAAGTTCGCAGCTTAGGGGAACGCCTTTTTTAAGGGCAGCCGCTATATATTTGCTGGTTAAGGGGATGCCGGGGCTTGGCACCATTACCTGCGCATTGTCGAAAGTTTTCTGGTCATGGTATCCGATCTGGGTTTCAATGCCCAGTCTGTCGAGCGTGTCCACGGCTTCATCTTTTGTGGCATCAATATCAGTGGCAATGACATTTTTACCCTGTGCATGCAGGTATCTGGCCATGGCCAGCCCGGAGGCGCCAAGTCCGATCACAAGATGATATGCAGGGGTGCTAATACTCATATTACCTTATTTTCAACGTGCTCAAAGAGATTAATGCCAGGGTGATGGAAACGATCCAGAACCTTACAATCACCTTGGACTCATGCCACCCTTTTAATTCAAAGTGGTGGTGCAGCGGGGCCATCCTGAAAACTCTTTTTCCTTTGGTCAGTTTAAAATAGGAGACCTGGATAATGACGGACAGTGCCTCAATGACAAAGAGGCCGCCCACAATCAATAAAAGGATTTCCTGTTTGGTGATGACAGCGATCGTCCCCAGTATACCGCCCAGGGGGATGGAACCTGAATCACCCATGAAGATCTGAGCCGGGTGGGCATTAAACCATAAGAACCCCAGGCCTGCCCCGGCAAGGGTGCCGCAGATCACGCTGATTTCACCGGCAAAGGCAATGTGCCGCACATGCAGATATTCAGCGATCTGGGCGTGTCCTGCCACATATGCAAAAAACATGTAGGTGACACTGGCGACAATGTAGGGACCGATGGCAAGGCCGTCCAGTCCGTCGGTCAGGTTGACGGCATTGGAGGTGCCGACGATGACAAGGCTTGCAAAGGGGATATACCACAACCCCAGGTCCGGTGACAGATCTTTAAAGAACGGGACGGTCAAGGTGGTATTAAAGTCAGGGCACTTGTAGATCAGCCAGCTGATGATAAGGGCGAACAAGACCTGTATGGCCAATTTACCTTTGGCCGTGAACCCCATGTTCCTTTTTTTAATCTGCATCAGGTAGTCATCCACAAACCCGATAAACCCGAACAGGATCAGTGCCAGCAAAAAGATATTCACATAGTGGTTGGACAGGTTTCCCCAGATCACCGTTGTGGTGAAAACAGAGAACAGAATCAGGATACCACCCATGGTCGGGGTGCCCTGTTTTCCCATGTGGCTTTCGGGACCGTCGGTCTGGATGATCTGGCCGATCTGCGCCCGGGACAATTTTTTGATAACCCATGGTCCCAGGATAAAACAGATGAGAAAGGCCGTCAGCCCGCCGTAGATCGTCCGGAACGTAATATACCGGAAGATGTTCAGGAAGGTGAAATCACCGGAAAGCGGATATAAAAATTCAAACAGCATCTATGGTTACGCTACCTTTGCTTTTAATTGATTAGCCTGGGCTCTGCGGTCAATTCCGGATCGTCTTTCCGGAGAATAGGCTGTATAGGTAAATTTTCTCCTGTCACGATTGACACGTCTTTCCCTGATATTATGCGGACAATCCATCTATTACCCCCTTTGAGTTCCGGCCGCAGCCAATTGTTTAATGGTTTCTATGGTTGTTTCCATGGCCATACCCCGGGATCCTTTTACCAGAACCCAGGACCGGGATTGACACACATCTATTACCTGTTTTGCGATGTCCGGTTTTTCACCATGAAAAATATTTTCAAGTTTAAACCCCTTCTCAAGCGCCCCTTCAATCAGGTATCTCACCTGTTTCCCATACACAAACAGATAGGAGATCCCGGACAGTGCCACTTTTTGACCGATTTCCCAATGGAGTTGGTCAGAGGAGTCCCCAAGTTCCAGCATGTCTCCCAGCACTGCAACGCTCTGATCTGCTTTACTGATGTTGGCAAGCGTCTCAATTGCCTTGCCCACAGATGCCGGGTTGGCATTATAGGTGTCGTCCATGAGGGTGATCTGTTCAGTGAGTCGGGAGATGTTCATTCGTCCGGGAACCGGGCTGAAACTGTGAAGGCCGGTCTTTATTTGCGGTATCGTGATATCGGCACATCGCGCCGCCAGGATGGCCGCCAGGCAGTTGTCAGCCATAAATCTGCCCGGTGAGTTGATTGAAAACTCCTGTTGGGTTTCATCAATCCGGGCTGTGAATGCAATGCCTGTTTCGTGTGATTTTACTTCTTCGGCTTTAAGATCTGTTTTGTCTCCCTGTCCGAAAAACAAAAACTCTTTGATGTGAGAATTTTTTCTGGCGTTTGTCTCAAGAATACTGCACCGGGGATCATTGGCAGGCAGTATGGCGGTTCCGCCTTTGTTAATTCCTTCATAAATTTCCGCTTTGGCCTTTGCCACATTTTCCACACTGCCCAGGCCTTCCAGGTGAACACCGGCCGTGTTCAGGACCATGGCAATGTCAGGCCGTGCAATTCGGGTCAGTCTGGCAATTTCGCCCGGATGATTCATCCCCATTTCTATGACCGCCCATTCATGGGCAGCCGATAGTTTGAGCAGGGTTAAGGGGACCCCGATTTCATTGTTCAGATTCCCGGATGTGGCATGGGTGTGATATCTAACACTGAAGATATCTTCACAAATCCTGCGGGTGGTTGTCTTTCCGCTGGAACCGGTAATGGCCAGCACCTTGACATCGGTTCGTTCCCGCTGGAACCGTCCCAGTTTTCCCAGGGCGGTCAATGTGTCATCACAGACAAAAAAGACCAGATTTTTTTGTGAAATGCTTTTTTTGTCCAGACTATCCCAAAAGGCTTTGTTAATAATAAAGGTAGTAATTCCCTTGGTGATAAGACCTTCAACAAAGGTGTGACCGTCAAAAATATCCCCTTTAAGGGCCACAAATGCCATTTGTGAATCAATAGAGCGGGAATCGGTGGAGATGCCTGTAAACACGGAATCAAGTGGGTTCCCGGTATAGATGGCGTCACAGCCCAGCGCAGCTTCAAAATCAGCGATTGTCCAGGTTGTGGGGGCAAAAGAGTGGGCAAGGTTTTTTGCAGCCTTGTCAAGTTCTTCGGTGTCGTCAAAGTGGATGGTGCCCGCATTGGTGATCTGGTAGGTTTCATGCCCCTTGCCTGCCGCCACAATGATGTCCCTGGGTTTTGATATTAAAACCGCTTTTTCAAGGGCTTTTTCACGGCTGGCTTCAATAGTGTACCCTTTTTTTAAAGGATGTTGATAAAGATCGTCTTCATTCAATTGTGTATATCTGCCAAGTCCGTCCAGGATGTCATTGATGATCCGGTCCGGATCTTCGGTTCTTGGATTGTCCGACGTCACAATGGCGACATCGCTGTGTTGGCATGCAATCTGCCCCATCTGGGGCCGTTTTGTCCGGTCCCGGTCGCCGCCGCAGCCAAATACGCAGATCAACCGCTTGGGTGCCCGGAGTTTGAGCGCGGTTAAAATGGAATCAAGGGCATCCGGTGTATGGGCATAGTCAACAAAGATATACCGGTCAATGGTATTGGGTACCTGCTCCAGACGGCCGGGAATAACCCGGCAGTTTTTAATGCCTTTCAAAATGGCGGTATTATCGACGCCAAGTGCACGGGCAGCCCCCATGGCGCACAGGATGTTTTCAAGATTAAAAGTGCCGGTCAAAGCAGAGGTTACCTCTATGCTGCCGGATTCAAGGGCGCAGGAGAACTTAAGCCCGTGGATATCGTCAACAATATGGGTGGCAACAAGATCGGCCTTTTGCCGGGTGCTGATTGACAGGGTGTTTTCGCTGAGTTCGTCAAACAGTGCTTTTCCATATGGGTCATCAATATTAATAATGGCCGGTGCACTGTCCTGAGATGCCTGCGGGTTCAAAAGATGGGTGAAAAAACGCTTTTTGCAGGCAAAATACTCCTCCATATCCTGGTGATAGTCCAGGTGATCCTGGGTCAGGTTGGTGAATATACCTGCATTAAAATTACAGCTGTCAACCCGGTGAAGATCAAGCCCGTGTGAGGATACTTCCATGACAACGTGGGTGACGCCGGCTTTTTTCATGTCATGCAGTGTTTTTTGAAGATCAATGGAATCCGGCGTTGTGACATTGGTATCGTGTGTCTGGCCGTTATAGCGGATGTTGACGGTACCGATAATGCCGGTGGAAAAACCGGCAGCCGTCAAAATGCTTTCAAGCAGATAGGTGATACTGGTTTTACCGTTGGTACCTGTAATCCCCATCAGGGTAAGATCCCTGGAAGGATGTCCATAAAAGGCTGCAGCGATGGACGCTATGCTCAGTCTGGAGTCAGAGGTCAGGATCACTTTGTCATGATTTTCTGGATTTTGTTGTGCAACAACAGCAGTCGCGCCATTTTTCAATGCCTGCTCAATAAAGTTATGCCCATCTGCTGCGAGCCCTTTTACGGCAATAAACAGCCCACCGTTTACCACTTTTCTTGAATCAGAGGTGATTGACGTAATCTGTTCTTCCCCGGTGAGTCCAGGGCCAAAGGGATCAGCCCCAAAAGGGGATGACGCTTTGATCAGATCAGACAGCTTCAATTTTTTTCTCCGTTTGCCACCATGGCAATCATGGATTTGTCCTGTTCGGGCCGAATGTTCAGATAATTGAACGATTCAGCCATGATATTTTTAAATGCCGGGGCGGCAACATCTCCGCCATAATATTTATTGCGGGGTTCGTCCACGACAACGAGGATCGCCAGTTCAGGATCTTTTTGCGGTGCAAATCCGGCAAAAACGGAAATATATTTATTTTTGGCATATCCTTTTTTATTTTTGAGCGCTTTCTGGGCGGTCCCTGTTTTCCCGCAGACAGCATATCCGTCAAGGGCGGCTTTGGTGCCGGTACCGTCCTGTGCAACAGCCAGGTTCATCATATGCTTTACCTGCTGGGCCGTTTTTGCTGATACAACCCGGCGAACCGCCTGGGGGCGAATGATACGCAGGTCTTCACCGTTATTTGACACTACTTTTTTAACCAGCATGGGTTTCATCAAGGTGCCGCCGTTGGCAATAGCGCTGATGCCGCTGAGCAGCTGAATGGCAGATACCGATACACCCTGTCCAAAAGAGATGGCACCAGCATCGATTTTTGTCCACTTGCGATAGGGCATCAGGGCGCCGGTTGTCTCTCCGGGACATCCGACCTGGGTTCTAGTGCCAAAGCCGAATCCTGTAAGATGGTTGTACAACGTTTTGCTGCCAATGGTTTCAACGATTTTTACCGCACCGATATTGCTGGAAACTTTAATGATCTGATTGATGGAGAGCCAGCCGTTCGGGTGGGTATCATGAACCGTATAGGATCCGATCCTGTAGGAACCCTGTTCACAGAAAAAAATCTGTTTGGGGGTGAATCCTTTTTCAAGGGCTGCCGCAGCCGTAAAGACCTTCATGGCCGATCCCGGTTCAAACGAGTCGGTTATTGCCCGGTTCCTGAACACTTCCCAGGAATAGTCGGTGAAATTATTGGGGTTGAACTGGGGGTAATGGGCAACGGCCAGCAGTTCTCCTGTTGTAGGGCGCATGACAAGCGCCATCCCGGAGTTGGCTTTATGGGTGGTAACGGTTTTTTCAAGAATTCGTTCCGACAGATACTGGATCTTCTTATCCAGGGTTAAAACGATGGATTTCCCTCTCAGTCGTGCCCTCTGGGGTTTGTTTATATCAAATATCCGGCCGTTCCCGTCCCGGATGACTTTTAACTTAATGGTCTCGCCTTCAAGCAGGGAGTTGTATTTGAACTCCATGCCCTCAAGGCCTGCATCCTCCGCATTGGTGAATCCCAGGATCTGGGCCGCTAAATTCCGCTGCGGGTAAAACCGCTTGAAATCATCCTCAAAATAGATGCCTGAGATACCCAGTTTTTTAATCTCGTCTGCCTGAAAAGGGGAGATGCTTCGGGCCACCCAGGTGAACATCCTGCCGGAGGACAGTTTTTTGGCAAGCTTGCCATAGGGAACGTCAAGTATCTTTGACAGCTTTCTGGCCGTCTGCTTCGGGTTTTCAATCTTTGCAGGACTGGCACTGACGGATATGGCATCCATGCTGGTTGCAAGCTTATTCATCCGCCGGTCAAGAATCAGGCCTCTCTCGCCTTTTATGGTCAGGGCTCTGGAATAATCGTTTTCCGCTTTCTGGGCCAGCTCTTCGGCTTTGAAAATCTGTATATCAAAGGATTTTATGCCAATCACGGCAATCAGAGCAGCCATCATTACCTGGACAAAGGCAATGCGTCTTTTAATGCTTTTATCTGATTGATTATCCATTATCAGCCGCCTTTGGAAGGTAACGGGTATTGGTTCCGGTATCTTTCATCAGGTTCAACCGGGTTTCGGCAATTCGCCGGATGCGGTCTTCTGATTTTAACCGGTCGATTTCAAGGGACAGCGCCCGTTGATAGCCGGCATTTTTTAACCCCAGCTTTTCAGCCTGGGATATCCGTATCATGGTCTGGGTGGTCTCGGTCCTGACCCAGGCATGGACCAGCAGTTCAGCAAAAATAACACCGATGATAAACAACCATCTGTATCCAACCCGCTGGGGTATTTTTGTGGTTTTTGATATGTTGTTTTTTATGGCCATTAGCTATATTTTTTGTGCAATCCTTAATTTGGCACTTCTTGCCATGGGGTTTGCGTTTGTCTCTTTTTCGTCAGCCACCAGGGGTTTGCGGAATACGGATTTCATTATCGGTACAAATCCGCACAGGCATCGTGGCAGCTCCTTGGGGCAGGTGCATGGGTTTTCAAACCTGCGCAATGCTTTTTTAACGATCCTGTCCTCCAGTGAATGAAAGGAAATGGCACAGAATCGTCCCCCCTCATTGAGCATATCAGGGACATGTTCCATAAAAGACTCAAGTCGGGACAACTCCTGGTTTACGGCAATTCTCAACGCCTGAAAAATACGTGTGGCCGGATGGATGCGTTGTTTGCGAATGTTTTTGGCGGGGATGGCTGAGGCTACGATCTGTGCCAGGGCCATGCTCGTTTCTATGGGCTGCTCACTCCTCTTTTTCAGGATTTTTTTTGCAATCCTGCGGGAGAATTTTTCTTCCCCGAATTGGAAAAAAATTTTTACCAATTCACTTTCCGAGTAGGAATTGACAATGGTTGATGCTGTCAGTTCTGTTCGAATATCCATCCGCATGTCCAAAGGTTCGTCTTTGTTAAAACTAAAACCGCGATTGCCGTTGGTCAGCTGGTTAAGTGAAAAGCCTAAATCAAGTAGAATGGAGTCAACACCTGAAATTCCGATTGAATTCAGAATCGCTGGAAGTTCGCTGAAATTACTGTGAAATAAGCGTACATTTTTCTTGTACGGTGCCAGTTTTTTTTCAGCATGATTAATGGCATCCAGATCCTGATCAATAGCGATCAGTGTCCCGTCCGGGAGAATTGCCTCAAGGGTGTTCTGCGCATGACCTGCGCCGCCCAGTGTGCAATCCACACAGATTTTACCGGGTTTTAGGTTCTGGTGCTCCTGCACCTGTTGAGGCATTACAGACGTATGCTCAAAGCCCATTATTACAACCCTATGGAAGCCAGTTCCTCTTTTACTTCCTCTTTTTTAAGTTCCTGCTCCGTTGCTCTGTTGACCTTATCCCATTTTTCGCGAGACCAGATCTCAAAACGATCCAGGTTCCCGACCAGGACAATGTCTTTTTCGAGCTGTGCATACTCTCTTAAGCTTTTTGGAATCAAAATTCGGTCCTGCTTGTCACACAGACACTCGCAGGAATTCCCTAAAAAAAAGCGTCTCAGCTGGGCCATTGCCCGGCTTTTTGCCGACAGGATCCGTTTTTCGACTTTTTCCCATTCGCTTGAGGTATACGCGTACAAACAATCGTCCATATTCGAAACCATGACGCCGTAAATCTTATCGGCTCTCAGGATGTTCCTGAATCTGGCCGGGACAATGATTCGTCCCTTGGTATCGATTGTATGATAGGAGCTTGATCGAAACACTTATTTAAGCCTTTGGTTAAATTAATATTTAACTCATCCACTTTCCACCACCTTGATCCACACTTTTACGAAAAATCGAATGTAAGTCAAGCAAAAAAAATAAAAAAAATAAAAAAAAGATCTGAACATCCTTGTAAACAGGTAGATTATGGAAATAGGATGTTAAATGGAGGATGGTGGGGGGTGGTGTCGGGGAATGGAGGGATTGTAAAATATCTGGGCGCTAAAACCGTTAAATATCGGCGAAATTAATGAAAAAATGGCAAAGGTGGGGGTCAATGGTCTGCTGGTGGTAGTAAAGTGGATGTAAGGCTTGAAACGAAAATGAGTATGCACAAAATCAACGACCCCGCCGCAAGCGGCGGGGAATTAAACCCAATCATGATTAAAAAAAAATGTTTCCGGAAAATTGTATAAGAAAAGAATCATCTACAGGCAGATCGATTGTCACTTATCGGGCTTTTAAATTTAAGAGATGGAAAACCATGCCCGCATATCGAAACTATTATCTGCGATTTGCAACAATTATATAAGGTAATAAAGTTTCTGGTGGAGCTTTCGATTTGCTCGCGGCGATTACGACGAACCGGGCGTGTTTTAAGGAAAACTATTCCGGGACGTTCTTTGGTTTGGATTTTTTGAGGATACCGGGCGTTATATCATAAGATGCAATAGCCGCGACAGGTTGTGTTGTCAATGCCGTCAATCATAGCCGGGGTAAATTAAAGGTTGGGAATCGTTAAAAAATAACTTGATCTAAATTGTTTCCAAAACCTCTTAAAAGCCCCGGGTATTTTAAAAACAAAAGTTCAAGTAAGGCAATGCACAGCTTTGCCCCTAAGTGATTTTGTGGCCGGCCCTTAGATCTCTTTGCCTGAAAAAAAATTATCTATTGCATTTTTAAGCTCTTCCATCCGGTACGGCTTTGGAATGATGCCTTTCAGGCCAAAATCAGTGAAGTTTGCCATCACCGGATCTGTTGAGTATCCGGATGATGTGACAATCCCGGCATCGGGATCGAATTCAAGGATCGCTTTTGATGCCTCTTTGCCCCCCATCCCCCCGGGGATGGTCAGGTCCATAATAACAAGATGGGGTGCACAGTTTTGTTCGGACATGGTTTTATAGGTGCGGACTGCATCTTCTCCGTCTTTGGCCAGGTCAACATGATAACCGAATTTTTCAAGCATTTTTTTTAAAAGCAGGCGGATATGATCTTCATCATCCATCACGAGAATTCTTTTTTGGTTCTCACAGGAAGTATTGGATTTTTCTTGTGTCATGGAAGTTTCCTTTTTAGTGACGGCAGCAATCGCCGGAAGGTAGATGGTGATCGTTGTCCCGGCGCCCACCTGTGAGGATACAAAAATGTGTCCCTCATGTTTTTTTATGATTGAGTAGCATATTGAAAGTCCCATACCGCTGCCCCCCTCCCGGGTGGTAAAGTAGGGATCAAATATTCTTTCAAGGTCTTTTTGATGCATCCCGGAACCATTGTCCGTAATCGAAATTTTCAGGTACCGGTCCCTGGCAATGGTCAGCAGATTGTCCTTTAAAACATTGGAATTTTTTATGGAAATAGACAATTCACCACTGCGGGTCATGGCCTGCCTGGCATTCATCACGATATTGGAGATAACCTGGCTGATCTGGGCTTTGTCCGCCCTTATGGCCCACAGATCGTCACCCGTGGTGATGGTTAAACGCGTGTTGCTGCCTGACAGGCTGAAGTTGGCGGCATCATTCACAATATCGGCGATATTGACGGGTTTCATTATGGGATCTCCGCCTTTGGCAAAGGTGAGCAGCTGTTTGGTAAGTGCGATACCTTCCTGCATGCACGCCTCGGCATTGTTCAGATATGCCATTGCTTCACAGTCTCTGGTCAATGCTGTTTTGGCAAGGGAGATGTTTCCAAATAACCCGGTCATGATATTGTTGAAATGGTGGGCAATCCCCCCGGCCAGATCTCCGATTGATTTCAGCTTTTCATTTTTCTGGATCTCTTCTTCAACCTGTCTGCGGGCAGTGATATCCACCAGGATTTCGTCAATATAGAGGATTTCGTCACGACTGTTCCGGATGGCCTTTGCCGTATAAGAGACCTGGATGACGTTTTTGTCCTTGCGTACAAGGCTGATCTCTTTTTCCCGGACACTTGTTTTTGCCTGTAGCTCTGTAAATAGTGCTTCCGGTGTCTGTGGATTTTCAAGGAATCCAAAAAGGTTGGTTTTGAACAACTCTTCTTTGGAATACCCTAAAAGATCCACCATGGCCTGGTTCACTTCGATGTACTTCCCCAGGGGCCCCGGTGTTGACCGGGCAATTCCCGCGTCCAGATTTTCGATTAAGCTGCGGAATTTTTCTTCACTTTTTTTTAATTTGGTCAAGACTCTTTTGGATCCGGAGATATCCCGGATATTACCCTGGCAGACCAGTTCACCATTTTTCCAGTCATCCAGAAAGGTAACGGCTATTTCAACAGGAATCTGTCTGTTATTTTTGGTCAAAAGAGTTGTTTCGAACAGGGGGATTTGTTTTTTTTCCTTTAACAGGGCAATTCTTTTTTGACTTTCCCGGCTGCCGCTTTCCGGATAGAGATCGTTCAACTGCATGGACAGCAGTTCTTCTTTGCTGTATCCGCTCAACAGTACAAGGCTTTTATTGACATCAAGGATTTTTTTGTTCAAGGAAAAAATGTTCATGGCATCCCGGGAATTTTCAAAACAGGCCCTGTATCCGGACACCATATATTCCGGTAGTCCGGTTTTATTGAAAACTGCGGAGGATAAATTTTTAATGCTACCCATGCGGCACCCGCTTTTTAAAAAATGAAGCTGTGCTGTCATTGATGACAGCAACAAAAAGATAAAGAAGACTTTTTTTAAATTGCAAAAAAACTATATCAGAATTCAAACAGAAAAAAAATGATTAAAAGAAATGAAAATGTTTCAAGATGGAAGTTCTTGTTGCTTATTTTTTCAGGCCGCCGGCAATGATGTTGCGGGTATAAACCAGGGTGTCTTCAATGGCGGTCCACCGGGTTTTATGGATATGAATCGGCGGGTGGACAATGACATTGACCTGGCCGGGAATCAGATCAAGGGAATCTGGGGGCAGCACAACTATGGTATTTTTAATAGTAATCGGTAATATGGGCAGTCCTGTTTCATAGGCAAAACGGAATGCCCCTTTTTTAAACGGCATGACACAGCCGTCCCGGCTTCGCGTTCCTTCGGCAAAAAAGAGTACAGATGCTTTTTTTGACATACGGTTCTGGGCGTCGCGTATCGATTGAATCGACGCCTTGGGATTGTTGCGGTCCACACCAATGCACCCAAGCCTGCGGCAGGCGGCGCCGAAAATAGGCACTTTTTCCAGCTCCTTTTTCATAACCCACTTAATATTCAGACCTAAGAACCCGTGAACCACGGGGATGTCGGCCATACTCTGGTGGTTGGCGACGATGACGTATGAAAGGTTGCGTTTGTAATTTCGCCGGCCCGCGATATGAATTTTTAAGGGAACCACGGCACAACACAGCCGGGACCAGGTCACCGCGATGATGTTTGCCGCATCGGGTTTGAAAAGAATGCCCACAACAATGCATACCAACCCCAGGATCATGGTTAAGATTAAAATCGCCGGGATAACCACCAGCCATTTATAGGGCTGGTATGCTATTTTGAAGAACCGGTTCACAACCGTTTACTCTTTTGGTTTTTCCTTTTTAATTCCCAACAGGGTGTCCACATGGGTGATGATATCATCCCCATTGAATTTGCTCAATGCAAACGCATCCGGATTCATGGATGAGATCCCGGATAATTGTTCAGCATCTTTAGTTTTTACAAGGGTTAACGTTATACTGTCACCGTTATGAAGCTGGATGCTGCAAAACGGGTCTGCCTTTGTTATGGCCTGCTTTTTATCGTCACCAGAAAACGACTCGCACTCAAGAAGGGAGAGGGCGGACAAAAGATCGGATAGACTTTTCGTGTCAATGGCGCTCTTGTCTGATGCCAGCCAGGTGATCTTGGGTTCCTTGTCCTTGACCTCTTCCTGATCTGCTGTAAATGTCTTGGATTTTCCATCCTTTTGAATGGTAAATTTCGTTATCTTTTTCTCATTAAATTTCAATACTTTTTTATCTCGCAGATCTTGGATGGATTTTTTAAAATATGTCCTGAAGCTGCCGCGGGCATGATAAATACTGCTGTCTTTCTCAATCATGACAAAGGTGTGGTTAAATGTGGGGGCGGTTTTGCCCATGGCAAATTCAAACACCGGCATGTCACCTTCAATGACTTTGACACGAATCTGGTTTTTTTCGTCCAGCTCATATCGTCTCGTGTCTTTTTTTTCTGAGACCAGGGCCGATAATTTCAGGTCCCTGAGTGCGTCCAGCATATTTTCCACAGCGACTTTGTCTGCTGAGCGATCAATGTTTTTAAGGGTCCAGTCTTCCCCTTTTTTGACAAGGTCTATGCTGTTTTTATCCCGGACAATTTCAAGCGCGGTGATCTTGTCCGGGGTCATTTTGACAATGGCCGGAAGGCTGTAATTGTCATTGTTCTCCTTGTGAAACAGAAGATAGGCCCCTAATAAAAGGATGAGTGCGATCAGTATTAGATATTCTTTTTTCATAATTTCATTCCTCTTAGGCTTTAAAACGATTGGCAATTTTCTTTTTTCTGGCGGTCCGTTTGGCCAGAACACCCAGACCGAACAGGATCACAAGAACGGGCAGTGCCAGGATATTAAAGCTCTTGATCAGGGTACGGGTAAAGGGTGTGGTATGGGCAATGGGGTTTAGTGTCTGCTGTTTGCTGCGAAGCTGAGCGATCTTGTCATCCCCGTTAAGGTGGTCAATCACGTTGAGCAGAAAAGTCGCGTTGGTGGTCCGGCCCTGGGCATCGAGCATGTTGTCCTGAAGCATCTGGGAGCAGGGGAGAATAAACAGCTTGGCAGGTTTGGATGTTTCAAGAAAAGTGTTCCGGGCGGCAAGCCCGGCCAGGGTTTCCTGTTTTTTTGGGGCCTTTTCATCTTTTTCGGTTTCGTTTTCAGCCACCTGTTTTTCAGCGGACTCTTTTTGCGGGATCTCTTTACCTTTGAAATAACTTGTAAAGGTTCCTTCTAAAA
The DNA here is from genome assembly GCA_964562385.1 of uncultured Desulfobacula sp. GTDB lineage: Bacteria > Desulfobacterota > Desulfobacteria > Desulfobacterales > Desulfobacteraceae > Desulfobacula. The sequence continues at coordinate 11,753 of CAZLTD010000044.1, read as the reverse complement.
GATAGGCCATGTCATACGAGGCCAAATCTTCCTTTTTTTCCGGGGCCTGAAGAAACATGGGGTTCAGATTTATCTGGCCTTCCATGAGCCAGGATTCGTCAGACGATGAAAACAGCCGGGTGGCCGTTACCTTTTCTGTGTCGATGTTTTCTTTGATCAACTCAACAGGGGAGATCTGCATACCGACCAAGCCTTTGATATTGTCCATGAACACAGGTTCGTTATTGATGGTTTCTTCCTTTAGCATGGGCGCAAAATAGATGTTGTGCTCACCACCGCCCATATTCTGCGGTGCCTGCTGTTTATAACTTTGTTTATCCAGGACATAGGCTTTTTTGATGGAAACCCCATAGTGGTTCAGCAGTTTTTCAAGCCCGGTATCAATGGGGGCAAACTGGGGGGGCATGCGCATGGCTGCCTGCTGCTGTGTGGTGACGTCCTTGAAAGAGTCCGATATAAACGCGATACTGGTCCCTTTCATCAATGCCTGGTCAATCTGGAATAGTTCATAGTCTGAAAATTTTTCTGTGGGCCGCGGGATAATAAGACAGCTTAACCCGTCAGGGATGCTGCCGGTTGCAAGATCAACGGGTTTAACTGAATACCGGGAGGAGATAAGGGTGTTCAGCACCTGCATTCCGCCGCCGGGCTGTCCCTGCATCATGGCCAGCCGGTTGGGCATCAGCGAATGTGCACCATGTCCGGACAAAAAACCAATGTCCTTATTGATCCCGATCATCTTTTCCACGATGGCGTTCATCTGCTCTTCCAGTGCCTGGGGATCGGCCATCTGGTAGGTGGTACCGATAATGGGCAGCTCAACAGAGGAGATCAGCGGCAGTGTGGCAGTTTCGCCTTGAAATTTGATCACAATTCCGGCGGCACCGTATCCGGCGTCTATATTTTTTTCAGGAATCTGCGGCCATGACAGGGCCATCAGATTGTACTCTTTACCGATCTTATCAAGGCCCTGCTTGTCGGAAATGTCGATGTGCTTAAAGGCAAGGATGCCATGCGTCTTGTCATTTAGCCGGTCCACTGTTTCAGTAACAGCTTTACCGAGCATGGGAAGCTGTTCAAGCCCGATCAGGGGGGCGATGGGGTTTAAAGAGGAGGACAGGTACATATTAACGGCGATTTTTTCATCCAGCCGCATCAGGGCGGATATCTTATTGTTCACTTTCTGGATGGCTGTTGTGAACTGGTACTCAAGACCGTTGATGGAGATGATGGCGGGGATTTTTTCAATCAGGTCGCCATGGATGATCACAAGACCCATGTAAGCGTTTTTGAACTTGACCTCGTCATTTTCCATGATCCGGATCTGGATGGGCTGAATACCGTAGTTATTGGCAAGCTCACGGTTTTCATCTGTTTTCTGGGTCAATGATCCCTCTTCAGGGCTGACATTGTAAAAAGTGTAGTTAAAAAGCTTTCCGCCGCGGGCGGAGTACTCTTCCAAAAGATCCTTTAAATACCGTTCCGTGTTGTTATGCGGGGCCGGCAGGTCTTTTGAGAAGAAAACCTTGATGCTCAGCGGTTCGGAAAGGGTTGCCACCACTTCCTGGCTGGCCTGTGACAGGGAATAGATCCGGTCTTTTGTCAGGTCGGCCCTGAAAAAGAGCGTAATCCCGACAATATTCACCAGCACGATGACAAAGATATATAATATAAATTTAATGTATTTCTCTTTGGTTGAAAACTTGCCCATGACTACTCCTTAGTTTTTCTCATGCATCACAAGATAGGTTGAAAAGATGAAAATGAAAATTACACTGATAAAATAGAGAACATCCCGGGAGTCAATGACCCCTTTGGCAATATTTAAAAAGTGGGAACTGGATCCCATGTAATTGATAAATCCAATGATTTTGGCAGGCATGAAAAAGAGCAGCCTGTCTAAAATTGTCAGCGTGAAGCAGAGGGCACATCCGATAATAAAGGCAATGATCTGGTTACGCGTTAACGAGGATGCAAAAAGTCCCAGCGAACAATAGGCACCCCCTAAAAACAGGGCGCCAAGATAACCGCCGATGACCGGTCCCGGATCAAGCTCGCCGATAAAGGCGATGAAAATCGGGTAGGAGAGGGTGGGTATCAGCATGGCCGCTGTAAATCCGGTGGCGGCCAAAAACTTGCCAAGGGCGATGTCGGTAAAGGAGACCGGCATGGTCAGCAATGTCTCATAAGAACCCACATTTCGTTCTTCGGAAAAAAGCCGCATGGTCACTGCCGGTATAATAAAGGAGAAGGTGATGGGTAAAAGCGAGAAAAAATCCCTTAAATCAGCCCGTCCGAAAATAAAGAAAGTGGAGAAGAAAAACCAGCCTGTTACGATCAAAAACAGTGATATAACAATATAGGCGATGGGGGATATAAAATAATCCTTGAACTCTTTTATAGCAATGGTTGTCATCTGTTTCATGGGGGTTATTCCTCCTCCCTTGTCAGTTCCTGGAATATCTTTTCAAGGGCCTGGGATTTTTTTGCAAGTTCGACAATGATCCAGTCGGTCTCTTTGATTTTCAGGTAAATTTTGGATCTTAATTCCGGCGTGTCATGACTGCGGATTTCAAATGAGACAATGCCCTGCGCATCGGATGCAACGGGGCGGATATCCATGGTGTCACTGATTTGAGACAGCAGGGCGATTGCCTGGTCCTCTTGTGCCCCCTGAAGTGACAGCCGGATAAAGGAGCTTTTGCCTGCGCTCTGTTTTAAATTGGCAGTGGTGTCATCGGCCACGACCCGGCCTCTGTTGATAATGGCGATCCTGTCACAGGTGGCCTCTGCTTCACTTAATATATGGGTGGAAAAGATAATGGTTTTCTCTTTTCCAATGGTTTTAATGATATCCCTGATTTCTGCGATCTGGTTGGGATCCAGGCCGGATGTGGGTTCATCCAGGATGAGGATTTCAGGATCGGTCATCATGGCGTGGGCAAGCCCCACCCGCTGCTTTAACCCCTTGGACAGGGTGGCAATGGGTTTGGCCATGATCGAGGTTAAACCGCACAGATCAGACAATTGCAAAAAACGGTCATAACGGGTCTCTTTATCTTGTATCCCTTTTATTTTGGCCACATACTCCAGGTAATCGTAAACCAGCATGTTGTGATACAGGGGGGCGGACTCCGGCAGGTACCCTATGAGTGATTTTATTTTCAAGGTATCTTCGGGCATATGAAAGTCTTTGATTTTAATGGATCCGGAACTGGGTCGAAAATAGCCGGTCAGCATTCTTAAGGTGGTTGTCTTTCCAGCACCGTTCGGACCAAGCAGACCTAAAATCTCGCCTTTACGGATCGTCATGCTGACGTTGTGGACAGCACGAAAGTCTTTGTAATACTTGGTCAGGTTTTGAACTTCAATCAAGGTTTCCTCCTCAATTTTTAATGGGTTGCCTGTTTAAAAATCTTCCAGCACTCTACTTTTTTCCAGGAAATCGTCAAGCTCAATTTCAGATTTCCGGCACGCAAGGATGCCTTTTTCAAGGCGCCGGCAAAAGGGATCGTTCTCTCCAAGCACATTCACGGCTTTTCGGTATAAAGCAATGCCCTGTTCAAAATGGGCAGTCACAGCCTTTTGCAGTTTCTTGCGTTCCTGGTGCCTTGCTTTTTCCGCACTGATGATTGATTCCAGTTTTTTTACGGAGTATTCCACAAGGGCATCCCGCGGCGTATTATAGGTGCGGGAGATGGTTTCAAGCGCTTCTATTGTTTTGCGGCTCAGCACAAATGTTTTTTGTCGTCTTTCGATCTTTTTGAACTGCCGGATACGGATGGTCTGGGCCAGTTCATCTAAAGCCTTATAATCTTCAATAATATGGTCAAAAAGGGATTTTTGTTTGATCCCCATGTGAATGGCGACAAGACCGATGGCATCAATGGCCTTTTGGGAAAGCTTGAATGTCGCACGCACGGATTGTTTTCCCCTTAAATCAAACATGGTTGATCCGGGAAACTGATCTTCTATTTTTGACATAACGGCCTCCTTTTCGGAGTCTTATATTATTAATATTGCTTCATTCAAAATAGTAATGAAAGCATATTTTGTCGAGAATTTTACCTTAAAAATTGATAAGGATCAATGGCAAAGATGAAAGATGATTTAAAAATAATTTAAAGGAGAATAAAACCGGCGGCAATGGCAAGGCTTGAAAAAAGAAAGACAGCCTCTTTTCCTGATGTGGAAAAGCCGAGATCGGTACGGTCGTCGGCATAGCACCGCGACTCCATGGCCAGAACCAGCTGGTCAGCACTTAAAAATACCTTTTTCAGCATGGGCAGGACAAGGCGGATGATTCTTTTAATGGGATTTTTTTCAAGATTTCCGCACCGGGCTGCCTGGGCATCGGAGATGATCTGCATCTGCTTTAAAATAACCGGCATAAAGGAGAGCGTCAGGCTGATCATGACGGCGAGCCGTTTTTCCGGGATAAAGGGTATTGGTTTTAAATACCACTGCACCGCACTTTTAACCCCGGCAGGCCGGGTGGTGGTGGCAAATAAAAGACCGGTGAGCATTACCATTAAAAATTTATACGTCACCAGAAAGCCTGTTAAAACCCCCTGGGCGCTGATAGCCAGCCCAAAGAAACTGATCAGGGGATCACCATCTGTTGCAAAACAGCGGGACAAAAATACAAGGAGTAAAAGTAGAAGAAACAATTTCATGCGCCAGAGAATGGCAACACCGTTGACCTGTGCCGCTTTAAACAGCAGTACCAGTATAAGGCCGTATCCCAGACAGGGCACAAGAGCCGCATTTACAATGGTGATGCTGACCATGCAGATCACAAAGAACTTCAGCCGGACATCCAGTGTGTGAAGTGCTGTGTGGCCGGGGTGATAGGCAAAGGGGATCAGGTGTGCCACGGCTGTATCCCCAGCCCCAGCCTGGATGAGCAGGGCTGTCTGATCCCGAAAGGTTCCAGGTGTTCAATCAATTCCGTCGGCGGTCCATCCTGCTGGATTTCGCCGTCTGCCATAAGTATCATCCGGGAGGCATGATAAATAACGGTTTCAATATCATGGGTGGCAATGATGATGGTGTGGCCTTTCTCATTCAGATCGACAATGGTGGCCAGCACCTGGCAGGCGCTGGGATAATCCAGGTTGGAAAACGGTTCGTCCAGGACAATGATCTTGGGGTCCATGACCAAAACCCCGCCAATGGCCAGCCGTCTTTTCTCTCCCCCGGACAACGTCCAGGGGTTTTTGTCTTTAAGATGATCAAGATCCAGCATCTCAAGGACGCGGGCCACTTTTTTTTTGATGGTTTCACGATCCTGCTTCAGGTTCTCAAGACCGAATGCCACCTCGTCAAAGACCGTATCTCCGACCATCTGGGCATCTGCGTCCTGGAATACCATCCCAATGGTTTTCCGGGTGGTGACAAGGTTGTCAAAAATATTGTTGCCCGCAAGAAGGATCCGGCCGGATGACGGTTTTAAAAGACCGTTCAAATGCCGCAGCAATGTACTTTTGCCGGATCCGTTTTTCCCGGCCACAATGATAAACTCCCCTTCATCAACGCAAAGGGTGATATCTTTGATTCCCTTGAAACCGTCCTCAAACACGTGGCTGACGGCCTTAAGATGTAAAATTGAATCGGACACGTTTAAAAACCTGTAATCTTACAATTTAACGATGGGCCGGATGGACCTGGCAATAAAGGCGGCCGCGATGATTTTAATAGCATCTCCGATAATAAAGGGATACATCCCCAGGGAAAGCGCTTTTTGAAAACTCATTCCTGTGGCGAATTTCAACCAGGGAACACCGGCCGCGTACACAATCAGAGAACCGATAATCATGGCGATGATGTCTGTGGACAATTTCTTGCCAAGCCCTTTGGAGATGGCAGCCGTAGCAAAGGCCGCCGGAAGATAGCCTAACAGATACCCGCCGGTGGGACCGAAAAGGTGACCGATGCCGGAGCCCCCTTTGGAGAAAACAGGCAGGCCGGCCAGACCGATGAGCAGGTATACGCCAATGGCGGCAACGCCCCATACCGGACCTAAAATAAGTGCTGCCAGCAACACAAACATGTTTTGAAGCACGATGGGAACAGGGCCCACAGGGATGGCTATAAAGGCGCCCACGGCAATCAGGGCCACAAACAGGGAGGTATAAACGGTTCGTTTTAGATCTGAAGATGTGTTCATTTTTGTATCCTTATATTGGTATAAAAATTAATTTTGGTTTTTATGCAGGCAGCGGTGAAAATCCGGATTTCAATTGCTGTGGTTTATGTGTGGAAGCAGTCTCCATAGATGATTTTCTCGGTCTTGTTATCTTCTGTTTCAATGATCAAAGCCCCGGATTCATCCACATCAACGGCTCTTCCCTCAAAGACATCGCCAAGGGTTTCAATCCGGACACGGGTCCCGATGGTGGAGGTCATCTCTTTCCATTGATCAATGATGGCCTTGCAGTCTAATCCTTGTGTGCACGCTTCAAATTTTTCCATGAAAAGCTCCAGGATTTTTTTCCGGGACACAGGTCTGCCAAGGGCCTGTCTCAGCGAAATAGCCCGGGGTTCGTCTTTGTCCGGCTGGTTGTTCACATTGATACCGATACCGATATTGACAAATTCAACCATGTCACCGCGTGTTTCCATCTCCGATAAAAGCCCGACCAGTTTTTTATTGTTCAGCAGCAGGTCATTGGGCCACTTGACAAAGACATCCAGATCAGACAGTTCCCGCAATGTCCGGGCCAGGCACAGGGAGGCGGCAAAATTATAAATATAGGCCAATACCGGCGGGCCTTCAGGTTTCAATATCAGGGTCATCCACAGCCCCCCCTTGGAAGAAAACCATTTGCGGTGCAGCCGGCCGCGGCCAACGGTCTGGTTTTCGGCAATCACCACGCTTAAATGCGAAGCCCCCTCTTTTGCCAGAGACCGGGCCTTGTCCATGGTGGTTTCAAGTTCATTAAAGTGGAATATCCTTTTTTGAAGCGGTTTTTCAAAACAAAAGGGGAACAATAGATCATCAGCATCCGGCAGGGCATAGCCTCTGGGGTGGGACACCACATCAACACCGGATTCTTTTAATGCCGTGATATGTTTCCAGACCGCCACCCGTGAGATACCGAGCTCCTTGCTTAACTGGACACCGGAAACGGTCTGGCCGCCGCTTTTATAGAGCATCTCCAGGATCAGATCTTTTATATTTTTCTTTTCGTTAACCATAATAGGGTAGATTAGTTAACAGAACTAAATAATCGAGTCAAGAAAGAAAATGTCATGCCCCAGGAAATCTTTTGTTTTTTTAGGTGTCAAGATACTATATCCGGGCAGCTGTTTTTTTAATCAAGCTTATACACATTTGGTTTAAAAAAGGGTAAAGTGAACTTTTAGTATAAAGTAAAAAAAACAAACGAGCGCAACCAAGGGATGGCCATGATACAACCGACACTCCGGCTAAGGATTCCGGCGATATTTATTTTTTTTGGTATTCTGATCCATGGCGCGTTGGCTTTCTGCGCTGCCGGGTACAACGACTTTGGAAAATCACAGAAAGATATTATTTTTTTTGATGATTTCAATAATAATGACAATGACTGGTCCGTGGGCGACTTTGGTGACGGCCGCCGTATCGGGAAAATTAAAAATGGCTATTATCACTGGGAGTCCACCCCCATTAACAGTGAAGCCGGCACAAGTCATTTGTCCGTTCCCATAGATGAGTCGCGCGATTTCGAAATAGAGGCCAAAATCCGGTTTGTCAAAGGCAAGAAAAGCAGCCTGAATGCCCTTTTATGGGGATTGAAAAAGAAACCCTACGCAGATTATGCCTTTGGGTTTAACGGGAATCAGGAATTCGACATCTCCAAATACAAGAATGAGTACACCAAGTTTGCCAAATGGCAATCCTCAAGTTTTTTAAACAGGACCCAATATAATAAACTGACCATCAGAAAGGTTAAAAGGACTTTTTACTTCTTTATTAATGAGCGTCTGGTTCACTCCATGCCGGCCAAACCTTTTTTCGGGGACCGGCTGGGATTCCAGGCCGCTGAAAAATCGATCATCAATGTTGATTATCTCCAGGTCGCCTACCTGGATAAAAAAGGGGAAACCATTGCCCGGAATCAAAGCCAGGCCGGCTCAAAGTCCAGGTATCATGAAATTGCATCCTCACAGAAAACCCTGATTTTTTCTGACGATTTTGCAGACAATAAAAACGACTGGCCCGTGGGCACGTTCGGGGATGGGCACCGTGTCGGGAAAATTGAGAACGGTTACTATCACTGGGAGTCCACTCCCCAAAATGACCAGGCCGGTACCAGCCACATCACCATTGATGTGGACCAGAGCAAAGATTTTGAAATCGAAAGCAAGATCCGGTTTGTCAAAGGCAAGCAAAGCAGCCTGAATGCCCTTTTATGGGGCTTAAAGAAAAAGCCATATGCAGACTATGCCTTCGGGTTTAACGGGAACCAGGAGTTCGACATTTCCAAATACCAGAAGGAGTACACCAAGTTTGTCCAGTGGCGCTCCTCCACCTATCTTAACCGGGACGGCTACAATAAACTGACCATAAGAAAGCTTAAGGGCACCTTTTATTTTTTCATCAATGAATACCTGGTGCACTCCATGCCGTTTGCGCCGTTTTTCGGTGACCGGTTCGGGTTCCAGGCAGCAGAGAAAACCGTCATTAATGTGGATTACCTCAAGGTGGCCTATCTGGAACCCAGAAAGAAAACACCACCCGCCAACAGGCCCCCTGCGATAGAGATCATTGCGCCCATGATCACTGCGGGCACAACAACGGTAAAAGAGAAAAAGCTCAAAGTGGCGGGCAAAGTAACAGACCCGGATGGAATTTATGAAGTGGTTGTTAACGGGGTCGATGCAAGCCTTCAGAGCAACGGATATTTTTCAGTCTCCCTGCCCCTGGCTGTGGGGGATAATAAAATATCCGTGAGGGCCACGGATATCAAAATGAAATCCGCTGTCAGGACCTTTTCAGCCCACAGACAGGCCGCAGGTTCTGGGCCTGTTACCATTGTTCAAAATGCCCCGCAGATTCAATCGCCTGGCGGAAAACGGCTGGCCCTTGTGATCGGCAATGCCGATTATACCTATGGCCGGAATCTTGCCAACCCGGTTAATGATGCCCGGTCCATAGAAGGGGCCTTGAAAAATCTGGGCTTTGGTGTCCTGAAATATGAAAACACCACCCAGAAGCAGATGAAAAAGGCCATTGACCTTTTTGGCCGCCGCCTGAAAAATTATGATATCGCCCTGTTCTTTTTTGCCGGCCACGGCGTCCAGGTCAACGGCAGCAACTACCTTATCCCCACCGATGCCAGGCTTGAGGATGAAAACGATGTGGAATATGACACGGTTCGGGCAGACCGGGTCCTGGCCAAAATGGAAAGCGCGGGATCAAAAACAAACATCGTTGTTCTGGATGCCTGCCGGGACAACCCCTTTGAAAGAAGCTGGAACCGGAGCTCAAAAGGAACCGGCCTGGCCTTCATGAACGCCCCGTCCGGCTCCATTATCGCCTATGCCACATCCCCTGGCCGTACTGCCTCGGACGGCACCGGCAGCAACGGCCTGTACACATCGGCAATCCTGAAGCATATTCACACCCCCAATATTACCATTGAGCAGATGTTCAAGCGGGTGAGAACAACCATCATGGAGGTCTCCGGGAACGAGCAGGTCCCCTGGGAATCCACATCGCTGCGGGGTGATTTTTATTTCAGTAATCGGTAAGCCAATGTCATTAACTTAAGCCACCCATCTATTATTTTGCTTCGGCATTTAATAGCTGAGAAAGTAAGCTTAACTGGAACGGAAACCGGAAACCGGAGACGGGAGACTGGAAAAGGCTAAAACATCAGTCTTCTTAAGTTAATGGCATTGAATAGGCATCTGCAGATTTGCCGATCCGGCTAGGTGACTTGAAATCAGACCTTTTCATCCTTCCGCCTTCATCCTTCATCCTTTTCTCTATCCTTCATCCTTTTCCGCAAACACCCTGAAAATCGGTATGGGTTCTGAAATGTTTTTCAGTTTCGGTGTTCCCACAAACTCACAGTTAAACTTCCCCTTTATTAATTCATAGGTGTCAATGCCCGTATAGAGCTTTGTCCCCTTGGAAAACGACCCGATCCGTGCAGCCAGGACTGTGACAAGGCCCGAGGCCGTATAGGTCCATCTATCGCCTGCAATGCTTTTCATCCGGGTGGCGCCGATAAACGCAATACCGGAATTTATCCCCATATGAAGATCAATATGCCCCCAGGGATAGTCGTCCTCCTGGTTGAGGCGCCTGTTTTCCTCAATGATCTGAAGGCCGGCCGATACTGCCTTAACAGCATGATTTTTATCCGGGCCTGTCGTGAAAAAGACCATGAGCCCGTCACCCGAGGTTTCATTTAAAATCCCCTCATTGTGGTGGATACATTCAAGATAGCAGGAGAAATGCCTTTCAATCATTTCGTTGACCAGCCTCTGGTCGTGGTTCTCCGTAATACTTGAAAAACTTTGAATATCAATAAAAAGGACAGATGTCTCTGTGGGTTCCTTGTCCTTTTCAAGCTGTTCCGGATCTTCTTCGGCCAGGCTTACCACACATTCGGGGACAAATTTGGTCAAAATCTGTTTGGTTTTCTCAAGGCATTCATTCTTGTAAATCTCTTTTTCCAAATCCTGGGAAAATTTTGTCACATCATGGTACAGCTGGGCATTTTCAAGGGCAATGGAGACATAATTTGCAATGGACATGAAAAAATCGCAATCCTGGTCTGTAAATTCCCCGTCCCGGCTGTTCAGTGTCTGGAAAACCCCGATACACTCTTTTTTGGCATTAAAAATGGGAATACATAAAATGGTCTCGGTCTTAAACCCTGATGTTTTATCCACCTGGGCATTGAACCTGGAATCTGAATAGGCATCATTAATGATCACCTCTTTTTCGTTCTTGAAAACCCAGCCTGCCACACCCGTATCACTGGGGATCCGGATCACGCAGTTGCCCATGCCGGTGGCCACAAAAGACCAGAGTTCATCCGTATTCTTATCATGCAAAAACACAGTGCTTCGTTGTGTTTCCATCAAGGCGTTGGTCTGCTCCATGATCAGAGGAAACAACTTTTTAATATCTATTTCAGAGGTGATTGTCTGCCCCACCTGCAGCAACTGCTTATATCTGAATGTCTTATCTTTAAGATCCGTGTTCAGGGTGGCAAGTTTGGTATTCTCTTCCTTGGAAAGCGCGATAAACTTTTGATCCTCCATGATCTTTTCATACTGTTCAAGGCTTGATCTGACGGCTTCCACCAAATCATTATTATCCCACGGTTTCGTGATATACCGGTGCAAAGTGCCTTTATTCACCGCATCAACCAGGACATCGAAATCGTCATACCCCGTAATAAGGCAGCGGATCGTTTCCGGGGCGATTTTCTGGGCTTTTTCCAAAAAAACAGACCCGTCCATGCCCGGCATCCTTTGGTCTGAAAGGATTAAAGAAAACGGTTTTTTGGCAGATTTAATGATTTCAAGCGCTTTTTCGCCGGAGTCCAGGTAAACATATTCTTCGCCCATGCCCTTAATCAGCCGGCCAATACTGTTCCCGATCTTTTCTTCGTCATCAACAACTAAAACAATATGGTTAAATTTTTCAGCCATTTCGCCTCGCCTGGATGATCGTGTTGTTTTAAATGAAATCTTTTATGTTGTGCAACTGGTAAGCAGGTAATCGAACTAATACTATTGCACTATCA
>CAZLTD010000043.1:0-39160 GCA_964562385.1 uncultured Desulfobacula sp. | reverse complement strand
ATTTTTCATTTTACCCCTCCTGAAGTTAGTAAATAAAAAGAATTTAACTATAAGTTAATAAACATGAAGATATTAACTGTAGAGCCTCGCTTCATAACCAAGCACAAAGTATGCCGTCAAGTACAAAAAATACAACCAATTGATTTTATTGGATTTATGAAAACATATCTTCCGGCATACATTTGTTGAATTTCAAAACATGTATTTTTTTACACAGTTATATATATTTTTTTACACAACACCTCGCCAGTCCCCTGGAAAGCATAGCAGTTGATATGTTATAGTCTACACCAAATAAACTGGAGGGAAGCAGTGAAAAGAAAAAATTTTTCAGAAAGCCAGACCATACGATTTTAAAAAGAAGCCGAAGCGATAAACAATGGATTTGAATGTCAGGAATGTGTCAAGGGTTTTCTATAAAGAAATGGGATTACGCCTGTTTTAATGCCTGATGCAGCTCTTCGATAGAGGCGGTGGCCGTTCCAAGCTTGCCTACAACGATGCCTGCAGCCGTGTTAGCCAGCATGGCGCTGTTCTGAAAATCCGCGCCAGAAGCAAGCCCCAGGCCCAAAAGGGAGATAACAGTATCCCCTGCGCCTGACACATCATATACCTGCCGTGCCTTGGAGGCGATGGTCTTGGGTTTTTGACCCGTTTCAAACAGAACCATCCCGTCCTTGCCACAGGTGATCAACAGTTTCTCCAGGTTCACCTGCTCCATGAGCTTCTGGCCCGCTGTAAAAAGATCGATGTCGCTTTTTATATCCACATTGGCAGCAAGGCTGGCTTCCTTTTTGTTGGGCGTTAAAACAGAGACATTCTCATATTTTGAAAAATTAAGGGACTTGGGATCCGCCAGGGTCATGATATTATTGAGCCTGGCAAGCTTGACCACTTTTTGCACCAGGGTCTTTGTAATCAGCCCCTTGTCATAGTCCGACAGGATAATCAGGTTGATCCCGGCCATCTTTTTTTCAATAAGCGCTAAAAGCTTTTCAAGGGTGGCATCGGTGATATTCTTTTTAATTTCCTTGTCAATCCTGAGTACCTGCTGGTTCGATGCAATCACCCGGGTTTTTCGTGTTGTGGGGCGGTCTTTTTCCGTGATGACCGCATCCGTGGCAATGCCAAGGTTATCCAGTTTTTCAAAAATCATCTGCCCGGCCAGGCCGTTGCCGGCTGTGCCCACAGCCACCACTTTTGCGCCCATGGCAACCAGGTTATGAATCACATTGCCGGCACCGCCAAGGGTGTGGCTCTCCTTTTGCACGCTGACAACCGGTACCGGGGCTTCGGGTGAAATTCTGTCCACGCTGCCCCACAGGTATTCGTCGATCATCAGGTCACCGATAACCATGGCGTTGAGTGTTTTAAACCGGTCTATATCAATCATTTTTTCAGCATGGCCTCTATCATGGATTTAAGTTCGGTATAATTTTGTGTCACAGGAATCTTGGGATAGTCGGTCACAACCGATTCAGGCGGTTTAAAGAAAAATCCCTGGTCCGCCTGTTGAATCATCCCGATATCATTATAGGAGTCCCCAAACCCGATGACATGATAATTCAAGGTCTGCAACGCCTTAACCGCCTGTCTTTTCTGGTTGTCGATCCTAATATTGTAATCCGTGATATTTCCCTGGGGGTCAATGGTCAGATTGTGGCACAGCAGTGCGGGAAATCCAAGTTTTTTCATTAATGGTTTTGCAAACTCTTCAAAGGTATCAGACAGTATGATAATCTGAGATTCCTGCCTGATCCAGTCAAGGGTTTCCACAGCTCCTTCCAGGGGATCCAGCGTCGCAATAACATCCTTTATATCCTGTATTTTTAAATTATTCTCTTTTAAAATGGAAAGGCGCTTGGTCATCAGCACATCATAATCACTGATGTCCCGGGTGGTCAGCTTAAGCTGTTCAATGCCGGTTTTCAATGCAACATTAATCCAGATTTCGGGCAAGAACACCCCTTCAAGGTCTGCTACCAGTATTTTCATCTTTATTGTCTGCTCCTGATTTTCTGCGTCTGTACAACGATTGTCTTTTTTCCAGTTCCGGTCATTTTCTCAGTTCTGGCTTTTTCCAGTCCCGGCCTTTTTTTAGTCCTGGTCTGTTTCCTCGATTCTGATGACAACAGGGGGTCCCACCACCGTATCTGTTTTTGAAATCTTGTTTAAGGCCTTTTGCACGCTGGCCTCTTTTGCCCTGTGGGTAATCATGACGACCGGTACCTTGCCGTTGCTCTTTCTTCCCTTCTGGTGAACCGATTTGATACTGATGTCATTCTCCCCTAAAATACCGGAAATTTTTGACAAGACTCCCGGATGATCCTGGGCTTCAAATCTAAGATAATACCGGGTGAAAAGCTCTGCCATGGGAAGAATCGGGATCTGCTTTATATTGTCCTCCGGATAACCTAAAATCGGCACCCGGCGCTTTGTATTGGAAATTATATTTCTGGCTATATCGGCTATATCACTTAAGACAGCACTGGCCGTGGGCATCATGCCGGCCCCATGCCCGTACAGCATGGTGGGGCCTGTGGCATCGGCTTCAATGGCAATGGCATTCATGGACTGATCCACATGGGACAAGGGATTTGACACCGATATCATGGTGGGGTGCACCCGTGCCTCCACATGATCGCCATGGATCTTTCCAATGGCCAGAAGCTTGATGGTGTACCCGAACTCTCTTGCAAACTCAATATCCACAGGGGTGATATTCCGGATACCCTCCACATGGATGTCCTTTAAATTGATCTCCATCCCGTGGGCCAGGGAATTTAGGATAGCCAGCTTATGGGCTGTATCAAACCCGTCAATATCCAGGGAAGGCTCGGCTTCTGCAAACCCAAGGTCCTGGGCATCCTTTAACGCGGTTTCAAACGGTGATCCGTCTTTTGATATCTTGGTTAAGATATAGTTGCACGTCCCATTGAGTATGGCGGACATGGATTTAATATCATTGGCAACCAGAGACTCCCGCAGCGCCTTGATAATCGGCATACATCCCCCGCAGGAGGCTTCAAATGCAAGGTCCACCTGATTTTTCCGGGCCGTCTGGACCAGCTCATTGCCATGGCCTGCCAGCAGTGCCTTATTGGCAGTCACCACATGTTTATTATTTTCAAGGGCCTGCATGGTAAAGGTTTTGGCAATGGTTTCACCGCCGATGGTTTCAACAATAATATCTATGTCCGGATCATTGATGATTTTTGCGGCATCATCAACCAGATTGGTCTCTCCCAGTTCAACACCACGGTCGGTGGTGGTATCAATATCAGCGATGGTTTTGAGGTTTAATACAGCACCGGTTCTCGATTCCAGCAATTGCTTTTTGAATTTCAGCAATTTGGCCACGCCTGCGCCAACAACACCAAATCCTAAGATTCCAATATTGATCGTTTTCATCTCTCTTTAGGGTCTCCGATTTTCGATTAAGTTTAAAATTAATTTAGATACAATATTCAATTGCCCTTGTCAAAAAGCTTTTGACATTTCAAGGCATTTGGGTTTATGATTGCCCCAATTTCAGCTATGATAATTCAATATAAATAATTTAAAGGTAATCTTAATATGAGCAGCCCTTTAACATATGCAGACTCAGGTGTTGATATAGACAAAGCCAACCGGCTCGTTGACCGGATTAAAGATATTGCAAAATCCACGCCCCGAACAGGCGTCATGGGGGAAATCGGGGGATTTGGCGGGCTCTATTCTCTCAATCTTTCAAATGTTTCCAACCCGGTTCTGGTAAGCGCCACAGACGGTGTGGGCACCAAACTTAAAATCGCCTCCATGATGGACATACATGATACCATCGGTATCGATCTTGTGGCCATGTGCGTGAACGACATTATTGTCCAGGGCGCCAAACCACTGTTCTTTCTTGATTACCTGGCCATGGGCAGCCTTGACAATACCGTGGCGGAAAAAGTGGTCCAGGGTATTGCAGAAGGATGCACCCAGTCAGGATGCGCATTGATAGGCGGTGAAACCGCTGAGATGCCGGGCATGTACAATGAAGGCGAGTATGATCTTTCCGGATTTTCAGTGGGCATTGTTGACAATGACAAAATCATTGACGGTTCCTACATCAGAAACGGGCATAAATTAATCGGTCTTGCATCCAGCGGTATCCACAGCAATGGATTTTCCCTGGTACGAAAGATTCTGTTTGATAAATGCCAGTATGATGTAAACACAAAAATCGAAGAACTTGGGTCGACTCTGGGTGAAGAACTTTTAAAACCCACCATCATCTATGTTCCCACCATTTTAAGTCTTTTAAGGGACCTGCCGATTCACGGCCTTGTTCACATCACCGGCGGCGGTATTGATGAGAATATTATCCGGGTTATCCCTGAAGCCTGCAAAGCCATTGTCCACAAGGACTCCTGGGAGATACCGCCGGTTTTCAGCATCCTTCAAAAAGAAGGCGAAGTACCTGACACTGAAATGCAGCGCACATTCAACAACGGCATCGGCATGGTCCTTATCGTGCCGGATAGTGCTGCACAGGAAGTGATGGACCGCCTTGGCGCCATGAATGAAAAAGCATGGTTCATTGGTGAAGTAGAATCCAGGGAGCCGACAGAAGCCCAGACCCAGTGGGTATAGTTTAATATGCTCGTTCTTGGGATTGAATCCTCTTGTGATGAAACAGCCGCCTCCATTGTCAAAGACGGAACCCACATTCTCTCTTCCGTCATTGCCTCACAGATAGATGTCCATCATAAATATGGCGGTGTTGTGCCTGAGCTTGCCTCACGCATGCACATCGAAGCTATTGGCCCTGTGGTGGAAGAAGCGGTTGAAAAAGCCGGGATCACCATTTCAGATATTGACGGCGTGGCAGCTACACGCGGCCCGGGCCTTATCGGTGCCCTTCTGGTAGGATTTTCTTTTGCCAAGGCATTTGCATGGGCCAGAAAACTCCCGCTGGCCGGTGTGAACCACCTTGAGGCCCATATTTACTCTCTGTTTTTGATGGACAATCCTCCTGAATTTCCTTTTATCGCCCTGGTTGTTTCCGGCGGCCATACCAATATCTATTATGTCACATCTCCCGACCAGTTTGAACTCATGGGCCAGACCCGGGATGATGCCGCAGGAGAAGCGTTTGACAAGGTAGCCAAGATGATGGATCTCGGGTATCCGGGCGGTCCCGTGATTGAAAAAATGGCCAAAACCGTATCTGCCGATACCATCAAATTTCCCAGGACCCTTCTTGGGAAGGAAAGCCTTGATTTCAGTTTCAGCGGGCTTAAATCCGCTGTATCACGGTATCTGCATGAGAATCCTGCATCCAGTGACAATGACAAGGCCCAGATTGCCGCTTCCTTTCAGGCTTCGGTGATCGACGTCATTTCAACCAAGCTTATCCGGGCAGCAAAAGCAAAAAAGTGTAAACAGATCGCCATTACCGGCGGCGTATCCGCCAACCAGACCCTGGTTAAAACGGTTTCGAAAAATGCAAAGGCAAAAGGGATTTATACCTTCTCCCCTCCTATCGCGCTTTGCGGGGACAATGCCGCCATGATCGCGGCCAGGGGATATGCCATGATCCAACAGGGAAACACCTGCCGTGTGGATCATGATGTGTTTTCGAGAACAAGGATTGATTGAAAGTCGGCAGTTTTCAGTCATCAGTGTAATACAGCCACGCTGTACAGGAATAAATAAGCAGTTAAAAATGTTCTAATCGGGTCACATCATTCTTGACACCTGCTTTGCATCCTGCTTCAAATTAATTTTTCTGATACCATTTTAGCTCTTAAGTATATTAGATAAAGTTTTCCCTGCGCTAAAATAAAACACATAAAAGAGGCGATCACCACTACATACTGTGGTTAATTGTTTTTTGGAAAAACAGAGCACTAATACCATTTACTCGTCCATAGTTTATCTGTTTTAAAATCATTTATTAATCCGGTTTGAGTCATCATTCCAACATGATATGGAATCAAGAGAATCTCCATTGGTAAAAAGCATCTCGATAATTAGAGATGAGTAGCTAATTAAAGAGTGTTACTTAATCAAATCTACAAAATTAAAAAACAACTTGACAACATATACCGATCGGTATATGTATGAAAGCATAACCAAGAAGGATGTCTATGAGTAGAATTAAAGAAACGCGAGATCACATTATTGAGCAAGTAGCACCAATATTTAATATGCATGGTTATGAAGGCACAAGCATGTCGCAACTTTGCAAAGCTATAAATATGACCAAAGGTGCTATTTACGGTAATTTTAAGAACAAAGATGAGATTGCCCTTGCTGCATTGGAGTATAACATTGCAAATATATCAATGAAAATTTCTAAAGTCGTTAAAGCAAAAAAAAATTCATGTGATAAACTTATTGCTTTTGCAAATTATTACCCTAATCATTTTCCTGAAATCTCTAATTACGGTGGTTGCCCAATCCTAAATGCGGCTGTCGATTCCGATCATTCCCATAAGCCTTTAAAAGACTTTGTAGTGTACGCAATCGAAAACTGGATGAGCAATATTGTTAATATAATATACAGTGGTATTAAAAAAGAAGAAATTAACCCAAGAACAAAACCTGAACAATTTGCATCCATATTCGTTTCCCTTTTAGAGGGTGGGTTCATGTTGTCAAAGGTTACAGGCGATACCATACATTTAAGTCGAAATGTTGATCATATTATATATTTGGTTAACACAGAGCTAAGAAGTTAATTTTTTTGCATCTCAATATACCGATCGGTATATACCATGGCCAAAAAGGAGGATTAGAGAAATGAGAATTAAAAAACTGATATCAGAATACAAGGATGCTGACTTTAATAAACGATTGAATATGTATTTAGAGTTTTCAGAATTAAGAGAGGCGTTTTTAGACATTGATCAAAATGAGAATATTAAAAAGGATTTGTTAAACGCAAATAGTCCAGAAAACTCTACAAATTTAATCGAAATTGTCTCACGCTTTGTCAATGATGTTTTCTTAAAAAGTAAATATCAAAATCATTGATATATTATGCCCTGTAAAGATTTGTATTTAAAAGTTTTCCTGAGAAAATAAAATCCGATCGCAAAGGATGATCCCGAACTATCATTGAACACTTTATGGAAAGTTTCTTGCCCCACTATCTTATGCCTGAATAGAGTAGCCAATATGCAACATTCTGGAAAAAGCCACCACCTTTGCCAGAAGTCAAAGATG
This sequence comes from uncultured Desulfobacula sp., assembly GCA_964562385.1. Classification (GTDB taxonomy): domain Bacteria; phylum Desulfobacterota; class Desulfobacteria; order Desulfobacterales; family Desulfobacteraceae; genus Desulfobacula. Next base: position 31,960 of record CAZLTD010000043.1, on the reverse strand, counting down.
AACTTTTTACAACACCCCTTCGAATCCACCGACTGAGAACTGAGAACTGAGAACTGAGAACTGAGAACTGAGAACTGAGAACTGCTAACTGCTAACTGCTAACTTCTCTTTATACTTCAATATCCGTTCCAGGCAGATCTCACCGTCTTTATAAATGTTTTCATCCGAGGTCATCAGCCTTAAGATCTCCTGGTGGGCGATGTCTATTGCCGGTCCTTTATGACAGATCAGGGCCAGATCGATATCAGCCTTGAGAATCCTCTGAATGCAGGTTTTCATATCCAGCTTTATGGCCTTCATATCAAGATCATCGGTCATCACAAGACCGTCATGCCCCACCTGCTCTCTTAATAGATCCTTTGCAATGGTAACAGAGAGACTGGCCTGCCATTTATTATCCAGCTGGGGGTAAAAAATATGGGAGAGCATGATCCCGGACACATCATGATCCCCGGCGTCCCTGAACGGTACCATGTCGGATTGTTCGAGGATTTCAAGAGAGATATCCAGCACCGGCAGATGGAAATGGGAGTCTTTCACCGTCCTGCCTATCCCGGGGAAGTGTTTGGCCACCGCCATAATGCCCTGTTCCTGGAGTGTGTCGATCACCTGCATCCCAAGTTTTGATACTGCGTGGATATCCCCTTTAAATGCCCGGTCTTTCATAATGGAATCCACGTTGTCCGGTACGCAGTCCAGTACCGGGGCAAGATTCATATTAAAGCCGGCCTGTATAAGTTCCGTGGCAGTAATCCGGGCAAATGTTTCAGCATCCTGTCGTGTCTGAACATAGGGGTTTCCCTTGAATTCGGTAAAAGGCGCCTTAAGACGGGCCACGGTGCCACCTTCCTGGTCCACGGCAACAAAAAGGGGCGGCAGGCCGCACTTTTGGGCATAGTCTTTGCAATCGGAAATCAGACGTGTTACCTGGTCCGGTGATTGGATATTATTTTTAAACAGAATAATGCCACCGGCCTGTATATCCTGAATAATATGTTTGAGTTCATCATTAAATTGAACCCCGTCAAACCCCAGCATCAGCCGCTGGCCGGCCATCAATTTTCTTGATAGATTTTTACGTGTCATAATAGTTCTTGACGCACCAGATAATTAATATTAAAGAAGGTTTTTTTTGTATTAACCTCACATTAAGAGGACACCCTGTCAATACCATGAAACCGGGTACTTTAAAATCAGATTTTATCCTGCTCTTTGTGGCCACGATCTGGGGGCTTGCATTTGTGGCCCAGCGGATCGGAATGGATCATGTTGGACCGTTTACCTTTAACGGCCTGCGATTTGCCCTGGGTTGCCTGTCTCTTTTACCGGTTCTTTTCATCACCCGGAAAAGAACCCTGCAAAGCCCTAAAAAAGGGCTTGCAAAAGCCGGGCTGATTTCCGGTATCTTCCTTTTTTCCGGCATCTCATTCCAGCAGGTCGGGCTGGTCTACACCACTGCGGGCAAGGCAGGATTTATCACCGGGCTTTACGTGGTGATAGTGCCCTTGCTCAATCTGGTATTCAAACAGGACAAAACAGGTGCCGGGACATGGGCCGGTGCCATTTTTGCAAGCATTGGAATGTATCTGTTAAGTGTTAATAAAAATCTCGAAATTAATTTCGGGGATATCCTGATTTTTTTCTCCGCAATATGCTTTGCCTTTCACCTGATCATCATCGGCCGGTTGTCCAACCGGTATAACACTACCCTTCTGTCTTTTATTCAATGTCTGGTGTGTGCTGTTTTAAGCCTGAGTGTTGCAGGTGTTTTTGAACGCTTTATTATCGATGATATTCTCAAAGTCACGGTACCGCTTCTTTATGGCGGCATTTTGTCCGTGGGGGTTGCGTACTCACTCCAGATTTACGGGCAGAAAAATGCACCCGCCACCCACGCCGCCATCATCTTCAGCATGGAATCGGTGGTTGCGGCCATAGGCGGATGGATCATCCTCAATGAGATCCTTTCCGGGCGCGCCATCACAGGATGCGCACTCATGCTTTGCGGCATGCTGATATCACAATTATATCCCAAATAATCTTATGGCCGTTATGGCCGCCTTATGATTAATCGGATTTCAGTTTTGCCATAGCCCCTTCAAGCTGCTGTGTCACGTCCTGTGACAAATTTCCCGCAGTTTCAATGTGCTGGGCCACTTCGTCCAATCCGGCCTCCCTGGCACGCTGGGCCCAGGTGAAAAAGGTGTCCTTGTGGCTGTTATTATGATCAATCCAGTGCTCAAATAATTTCTCAAGTTTCTGCTCAAAGGTCAATTCATGGGAATGACCGTGATCATGGCTATGGGAATGTCCATGTCCGTGAGAGTGATCGTGTGAATGTCCGTGTTCATGTGTCATAGCATTACTCCATTCAAATATTTTTTCAACAGCATGGGTTCCGGAGTAAACTGATACACCGGCCGCCAGTGGCTGAAAGCGTTTATTTCAATTCCGTTGTAAACAATGGATACCGGCCTGTCAGCCGACACAACCACAACGATGATGCGGCTGTTATCTGCTGAAAACCGCAAGGCCGAATTATACCTGGCGCCGCGCGCCATATTTTCCCAGGTAACGGTTTTGCCGTCCAGAAGGCAGCCGAACCCATTGATGGACAAGTCGGCCGTAATATGTACGGCCCCGTCAATTTTCAATAAGGATCCAGCAAGTTTCATGTGCTTGGGTTCCAGCAGACCTAAGGGTGGATCCAGCACATGGCCTGACAGATTAATGGGCACTTCATTCAAATCGATGACCAGGGTGCAACCGTACCGGCCCTTTCCCGCAAGGTGGACCAGATGGGACACCAATTGAAACAAAAGGGTGGATTGTTCCGTCTCAAGTCCAGAATCCAGAAGGAGCTCTTCCAGTTCCACCATTTTTGCCTCCCGTGTGGTGGAATGAAAACTGCCGTCAAAAAATGAAGAAATTTTTTCATTTCCCATTTTCAGGAATCCGTGATCCCCCCTGAACTCTGCGGCAACGGCATAGTCCGGGACATCATCATCGGTAATACCAATAATGGTACACCCGTCAGATACCAGTTTTCTGTTAGACTTTTCCACGGCAACAAGAAGCTTTCGAATATGTTTTACATTGCTGATAACCGGACGCTCATGTTTCTGGATCTTTGTAATATAGGACAGATCGTCCAGCCGCCGGGCATCTATAAACAGCAGGACCCCCCTGGCCCAGGCCCCTTCTTCCCTGGTTTTGGAAATATTCAAAATATCATTTAAAATAGCGGGAATCTGGATATGGCTGTCAAACCCGAGATTTCTTTCTCTTTCATCAACAATATAATCGGCAATGGCCTGGAGCGAATAATTTTTAAGCACATAATCCGATGAATTAATGGCAACGCTTCGTGAGTTATAATCATACGCCAGAAGGCAGGCTGCCTGCTCCATCCATCTTATTGTGGGGTGAACAGAGCACATGTCGGGATGATGATTGGTCAGCCAGAGCTGATAGAAAAATTCACTGGAACAGCCGCCGTAGGAAATCAGACCTGAAAGACCGGGGTCGCCTTCGGCGACAATATGCCCCAGGGGCTGATACCGAATTTTTTCCTTGATCCGGGACTGCCATTGCTCACGGTTCTCAAAATAGATCTCTTTAAGTTTAGACTCATGCCCTCGAAGGATGTTTTGGGGATCAAAAACAGAGATAGGATCGTTTTCATTGGCAGCAAAGATCAGGGCAACCCGGCTTGGATGGGAATATTTCGACAAACCGTCCGATACCCCGTTCAGGATATTGGTAATACACAGTTTATGATAAAAGGATGGGTTCATTCACCAAGGCTTAAATTAACTCGTGCCCATTTGGAAATAATAAATTCCCAAATAGGGCAGTTAGCTGTTAGTATTCAGCTTTTCGCTAACCGGTTTAAAATAAATTTCATTATCCTAACAGCTAAAAGCTAAGGGCTGATAGCTTCCATCCAAAATCCAATTCATGGATGGATACTAACTCATATTAACATTACAGACTTGATTGATACTCTTTGTAAGTATCATTTGGCAAGAGTTTTTTATTGTAAAAAGCCGGAAGGACTGCTATTGAAACAAAAAAACGAATGGAGGCGCACAAAAATGATGAGAAGACCGTTTTTTTATTTGATGACATGTATTGCAATTCTAATGGTTCTCCCCAGTCTGTCTTTTGCAAAAACCGGGTGGGTATCCGATATGCTGCTTTTAACATTCAGACAGGGACCGGGAAATACCTTTGCCGTTGAAAAAACGCTACCCAGCAATACGCAGGTTAGCATTTTAGATGATCAGAACGGGTTTTATAAGGTAGAACTTCAATCCGGGGAAATCGGATGGGTGGATCAAAAATTCATTATATTTGAAGAACCAAAGGCTGTTCTGCTTGAACAGGCAAAACAGCAGACTGCCGCCCTGGAGGCCAAAATCGAAAAGCAGGCCCGGGAAATCGGGTCTTTAAAAGAGACTTTCACCTCTAAGGAGCAACAGTATTCAGGTCAGATGGCACCTTTACAGGCGTCTTTAAAAAAGGCGGTGGCTGAAAATTCCACCATCAAAAAAGAACTGGCCCAGTCCCGGGAAAAATACAGCACACTGATTAAACAGTCAAAAAACATCCAGGAGATTATCAAAGAGAACAACCACTTTAAGGAAGAGAACGAAAAGCTGTCTGCTGATCTTAAATCTTTAAAAGGGAAAAACCGCAATCTGTTTAAAACCGCCATGATCAAATGGTTTTTGGCCGGTGTCGGTGTATTGCTGTTAGGCTGGCTTATCGGCAAGAGTGTTTCCTCCAAACGAAGCGGGTATGGTTCTTTGCTGGACTAGACCTGTAATCTGGTACAAAAAACTCAAGCCATCTAAAGTGTGCTGACTTTAGATGGCTTTTTTTTTGTTTTCAGGGTAGTCTTAGGAATCGTTACAAAATAACTTGATCTAAATTGTCTTCTAAAGCCCTTTAAAACCAGGGCATTTTGAAAGCAAAAGTTCACGTAAGGCAATGCACAGCTTTGCCCCTAAGTAATTTTGGTGCCGATCCTTAGTCAAAAAACATGTCGTGCAGGGCATGAATCGTCCGGTCCAGAGCACCCTCCTTGACCAGAAAATAAAGTGCCGCATTGGATGTACCAAATGAAATCATCTCTATATTGACATTGGCATCGGACACTGCGGTAAAACATTTGGCTGCCACGCCTCTGTTGGTCTGAAGTCCCTCACCCACAATACTGACCAGCGCCACATCCGCCACGGTGGAAGATTCTCTGAACAGTGTGGGACGTATTTTCTTAATACTGCTGTGCCCTGCGTCTATATCCTTTCTGGACAACAGAATGCTGACACATGTCTGGGATGTCACCACTGACTTGATGTTAATACCCGATGATGCAAGGTTTTCAGTTATCTGAGACAAAAATCCGAATCGTGCGCCCACACCGGATGCATATATTTTCAGCACCGCCACATCTGCCGTATAGGAGACACTTTTTACGATCTGTTTGGCCTTGTTGGCCTTCGCCTTTATCATGCTGCCGGGAGCATCCGGGTTGTATGTATTTTTGATGGCAATATGGATACCCGCCTTTCTGACCGGTTCCACTGTCCTTGGGTGCAGAATACCGGCCCCGGTATAGGACAGCTCAGCCGCCTCTTCATAGGTAAGTTCCGGGATCAGGCGGCAGTGGGGGATATTGTCCGGATCCGCCGTCATAAACCCTTCGGTGTCTTTCCATATTTCAAGGACATCCGCCTTGACCGATGCCGCCACCACAGCCGCAGAATAGTCGGAACCGCCCCGGCCGAAGGTGGTGATTTCGCCGGATTCGCTGATCCCATAAAATCCGGGGATAAAACAGATCATCTCTCTGGTCAGATTTTTTTTCAACTGCCGCACTCAGGTTCCGGGCCGTTTTGGCCATAATGGCTGAGGCATCCATGAATTTACCGTCCGAGATGATCCCCACCTCTTCAGGTAATAGATAACAGCTCTTTTGTCCCATGCTGGTCATGGTTTTTGACAGGATTACCGCACTGATACGCTCACCACAGGTAGCGATCATGTCTTTCATCCGCGGGGTGGCTTCCCGTGTAAAGCTGACACCGTAATAGTATCGCTCCAGCCTTTGAAAAATCACCGATAATTCCCTGGACAATTGTTTGCGTTTGGTATTATCCGGGATAAGGCTTTTGATAACAGTATTATGCAGCGTTCGTATCTGTGACATCACCTGCACAATATCTTCTTCATTCTCAAGTGCTTTCTCAATTCCGTTGATCAGAATATCGGTGACGCCGTAGAAAGCGGACAAAACGAAAATATCCCCTTGCCCTCTTTGTGCGATTAATTCAATAATTTTTTTTGCAGCCGGCCCGTCTTTGAGGCAGCCACCGCCAACTTTGATAACTTTCATGGGCGGCAAGCTACCATAAAAAAAGTCTTTTATTCAAGATAAATAGCAGGTTAAGAACCCATATATTTCATTTCTTTTTATAAATAGCATTTATTTTCATAAACAATGTTTATTTTTCCTTGACACACTTTGTTTTTCCCCTTATCACCAGTATGATATATCTTTTAAACCTTTAACATGGCAAGGAGATAATTAAAGTGACCCCCCATAATGAATCACAGGACAAGCCGTGGCTCAACGCGTACGAACCCGGCGTCAAAGAAAATGTTGTATTCAACGATATCCTGATCCCCACCTATCTTGAAGAATCTGCCGACAATTTTCCCGATCACACGGCTTTAGTCTTTCAAGGCTATAAACTATCGTTTAAACAATTAAATAACATGGTGTCTCAGTTTGCCGTGGCCCTGAAATCGCAAGGGGTTCAAAAAGGGGACAGCGTGGCCATTCTTCTGCCCAATGTTATCCCCTGTGTGGTTGCCTATTATGCCACCCTCCGCATTGGTGCTGTTGTGGTTTTAAATAATCCACTCTACTCGGACAGGGAATTGTTGCACCAGTTCACCGACTCAAATTCCACTTTTTTGATTACCCTGGATCTTCTGGCTGACAGAATGGTAAAACTGCGGGATAAAACCGCCATTAACACCATTGTTTACACTTCCATCGGCGATTACCTTCCTTTTCCTAAAAGTCTTCTTTTCCCGCTTGTGGCAAAGAAAAAAGGCCTTGCCAAAAAAGTTGCCCCGGCCAAGGATTTAATTAAATTCAAAGATTTTATCGCAGGCCACTCCTCTGACTGCCCCCAGGCGGATGTCAGCATGGACGATACGGCCATGTACCAGTATACCGGCGGAACCACAGGTGTTTCCAAAGGGGTGATGCTGACACACCGGAATATCAGCTACCAGATCCAGCAGATCGAAGCATGGTTTCCAGGTTTTAACAAGGGCGAAGAGGTCATGCTGGGTGCGCTGCCGATATTCCATGTATTCGGGATGTCAGTCTCCATGAACTTTGCCATCAGAATGGGATGGGCCAATGTACTGGTTCCCAAACCCCAGCCGGAACCGCTTTTAGAAGCCATCAGCAAATTCAAGGTAACCTTTGCACCCCTGGTACCGACCATGTATATCGGTATTCTTGACCATCCCGATCTTGCACATACCGATCTGACAAGTATCAAGGGATGTTTTTCCGGAAGCGCCCCGCTGCCGCTGGACGTGATTAATAAATTTCAGGAAAAAACAGGGTCCATTATTGTGGAAGGTTTTGGGTTGACGGAATCCACACCTGTTACCCATATCAACCCTTTTAACGGTACCAGAAAACAGGGCAGTATCGGTCTGCCCATCCCCAATACCGAATGTATCATTACAGACCTGGATGACCCTGAAAAAACACTGCCTGCCGGTGAAGCCGGAGAGCTTCTTATCCGCGGTCCCCAGGTAATGAAGGGATATTTAAACAAACCGGATGAAACCCAAAAAACCCTGACACAGGATGGCTTTCTGCGTACCGGTGATGTGGCAAAAGTGGATGAAGACGGATATTTTTATATTGTGGACCGGATAAAGGATATGATCATTTCCGGCGGCTATAATGTTTATCCCAGAGATATTGACGAAGTTTTGTTCGAGCACCCCAAAATTCTTGAGGCCTGCTGTATCGGCATCCCCCATGAAAAACGCGGAGAGGCTGTAAAAGCCTTTGTTATCTTAAAAGAGGGACAGACCCTGACACAAAAAGAGGTCATCGACTATTGCGATGCCAAACTTGCCAAGTATAAATTGCCCGTAGAAGTGGAATTCAGGCAGGAGTTGCCCAAATCCAATGTGGGCAAAATACTGAGAAAAGATTTACGGATAGAAGAAGAGAACAAATAGTTCTTTTTATAATTCAAAAACAACAGAAAGAGCTTCTGTCAGCTTATCAGGGAGGACCGGTTTTGAAAGATACCGGTCCATCCCGGCGTTAAGACACATTGCCGCATCTTCCGGCATGGCAAGGGCGGTCAAGGCGATAATAGGTATCTTTTTCTGGGTAATATCGGAATTGGGGTCACGGATAATCCGTGTTGTCGCAAGTCCGTCCAGGACCGGCATCCTTACATCCATCAAGATCAGGTCATAACGGGCTTGTTTGAGTTTTTGCAGTACCTGTTCGCCATCTTCGGCAACAGACACCTGAATATTTCTTTTTTTCAGCATTACCCGCATCACCCGCTGGTTTATCTTATTGTCTTCAGCCAGGAGAACCTTTAAATTCAGCCCGGCAATTTTCTCATCATTTTTCCGGCGTCTTTTTTCAGATACGATCTCAGCTTGGTTGTCCTGATCCTCTGACACTGTTTGCCTGACAACCAAACAGATATCAAACCGGGTTCCCCCCGAAGGGATGTTACTCACCTTTATATCCCCGTCCATCAAAACGGCCAATTGCTTTGAGATGGCCAGTCCCAGACCGGTTCCGCCAAATTTTCTGGCAATGGACGCATCCTCTTGAGAAAACTTGTCAAACAGGTGGTCTTTAAAATCCTCATCAATGCCGGGACCGGTATCGGCCACAATAAAGTTGAGTTCAAGAAGTTTTCCATCTTGTTGCGCCCCGATATCTGCGGACAGCTTCACATGCCCTTTCTCCGTGAACTTAATGGCATTTCCCACCAGGTTTATCAGGATCTGCTTCACCCGGGTTTCATCCCCAATGACAAAATGGGGCAGCCCCTGCCCGGTCTGTGTAATCAGATCAATGCCCTTTTCTTTGACCTTGAATTTAAAAATGGATTCAACCTCTTTTAGCATCATTTTCACTGAAAAACTTCGTTGCTCAAATGTCAGTTGCCCGGATTCTATTTTACTTAAGTCAAGAATATCATTAATAATCGTCAATAAAGAGCCGGCTGAACTTTTTATGATGCCGGCGTATTCTTTTTGCACCGGCCCAAGGTCCTCTTCCAGCAGAATTTCAGACATCCCTATAATCCCGTTCATGGGGGTACGGATTTCATGGCTCATATTGGCTAAAAACTGACTTTTGAGCTGGTTGGCCCGCTCTGCCTGCCGGGTTCGCTCTTTTACTTTATCTTCCAGGGTTCGGTTGAGGTGCCGCAACTCTTTTTGGGCTTTTTTTCTTTTTTTCAATTCACGATCAAGCTGTCTGGCCAGTTTGTACATCCGAAGCGATGTGGTCACCAGGCTGATCAGTTTCTGGATTCTCAGTTCGGTTTTTGAATAATAGGCGTTAATATCGTACTTGGAAATAACTTCATACTCCGGGGCCATGCCCGGCTGACCAGTCCGGATAACAATCTGTACAATATCATTTTTTAGTTTTTCGCGGATGTAATGGACAAAGTTCAATCCGGCACTTTGGGTTTCCATCACCACGTCAACAAGCATCAGTGCCGTATCCGGATGCTGATCAAAAAGGGTCTTGGCCTCCTGCCCGGAATAGGCGTTGATGATGGATAGGCCACGGCCTTCAAACAGGAACCCCTTCAGGCTGGTGGCGGTAATATCATGTACTGATTTTTCATCATCAACCACCAATACTTTCCAGAATTTATCCACAGGCGTCCCTTTACAGTGATCGCTGTCCTCAATAAATTCGACGGGCGAATTGTCCATGATTATTGTCTTTTTCGCTATTTTCAGTGATTAATGATTGTGACTTGAACAAATTTAAGTATAATATTACCCCATAGACTTGAACTTTTCAACAATTTCAAAAACTAAGTCTCAAAGGAGCATTTAAATGACCGACCACAATCTGAAACAATCGATTATCCTGAACGATCAAGAATATATTGTTCATAATATCCAATATCTGAAGAATAACAACCTTGCCGATACGGATACCATACCATTTGCAGCCCGGGTGCTGATAGAAAACCTGGGACGTCATATGGATAATAAGATTGTTCAATGGAAGGATATCATGAATGCTGCCCGGTTTTACGAATCGGGAAATGAAACATCCGAGTTGATTGCCTTTTATCCGGCCCGCGTTCTCATGCAGGACTTTACCGGTGTTCCAGCAGTGGTTGATTTCGCCGCCATGCGGGATGCAGTTCATGAGGCCGGGCTTGACCCTAAAAAAATCAACCCGCTGGTACCGGTGGATCTGGTAATTGACCACTCCATCCAGGTGGATCATTTTAAGGAAAAAAATTCATTTTTCCTGAATGCGCAAAAAGAGTATGAAAGAAACAAAGAGCGATACCAGCTGCTAAAATGGGCACAGAAAAGCTTTGACAATTTCAGGGTAGTACCGCCTGAGTCCGGTATCTGCCATCAGGTGAATCTTGAATACCTGGCCACGGTTATTGCGACAAAAGAGACTGCCGACGGCATTGAAGCCTTTCCTGACACCCTTGTGGGCACTGACTCCCATACCACGATGATCAATTCCCTGGGCGTTCTTGGCTGGGGTGTGGGCGGTATTGAAGCCGAAGCAGTCATGCTGGGTCAGCCTTATTACATGAACCTGCCGCAGATTGTGGGGGTCAATTTTTTCGGCAAACCTCAAAAACAGATCACGTCAACAGACATCGCCTTATATGTCACCAATATTTTAAGAGAAGAAAATGTCGTTGAAAAAATCGTGGAATACACGGGTGAAGGCTTGAAAAACCTGACCCTCACCGATCGGGCAACCATTTCCAACATGTCACCGGAATATGGAGCCACGGCCGGATTTTTCCCGGTGGATGAACACACCCTTGATTATTTAAGACAGACCAACCGTCCGGATACTGCGGACCGGGTGGAGGCCTATTGCCGTGCCTGCAACATGTTCAACACCCATGACACGCAATTGACCTTCTCGAAGAAAATCGATGTGGATCTTTCTAAAATTGAAACGTCCATTGCCGGCCCGTCCCGGCCGCAGGACCGGGTCCCCCTGACACAGGTTAAACAAAAAACCACATCCATCTTTGATCTGGGCAATCGTAAAAACATTCAGATCACCCAGGACAACCAGCAACCCGCCCTTACCAACGGCAGCGTTGTGATTGCGGCCATTACCTCGTGCACCAACACCTCAAACCCCTATACCATGATCGGTGCCGGACTGACTGCACGAAAAGCCGTTGAAAAAGGCCTTACCATCCCCTGGTATGTTAAAACCTCTCTATCCCCCGGCTCCCGCGTGGTCCTGGATTATCTGACCGGCTCCGGGCTCATGGATGACTTCCAGTCACTGGGATTTAACAATACCGGATTTGGCTGCATGACCTGCATCGGCAACAGCGGCCCCCTGGATCCTTTTATCGAAGAGTCCATCAAAAAAAATGACCTGGATGTCATGTCCGTTCTATCGGGAAACCGCAACTTTGAAGCGCGTATCCACCAGGATGTGACGGGCAACTTTTTAATGTCCCCCATTCTTGTGGTGATATACGCCATTGCCGGCAGGATTGATATTGATTTTGAAAATGAGCCCTTGGGCACTTCTCCGGATGGTAAAAAGATATTCATGGCCGATATCTGGCCCCAGGCCGAGGAGATCAACCATTTTGTTGAGACCTATGTTCAGCAGAAATTTTACAAAGACCAGTACTCACAGATTTTTACCGGAGACAAGCTGTGGCAGGAACTTGAAGTCACTGAGAGCACCACGTTCTCATTTGACAAGGATTCCACCTATATCCGAAAACCACCGTTTTTCACCGATTTTTCTTTAACTGCCAATGAACCTGAAGATGTCCATGACGCAAGACCCCTCTTAATACTCGGGGATTCCGTTACCACAGACCACATTTCCCCGGCAGGCGCCATTCCAGTGGATTACCCGGCCGGTAAATACCTGACCGATAACGGGGTGAAACCCTGGGATTTTAACTCCTACGGATCACGGCGCGGGAACCATGAAGTGATGATGCGCGGCACCTTTGCCAATATCCGGATCAAAAACACACTGGTCTCCGATACCGGCGGTCTGACTTTGAAACTGCCCCAAAAAGATCAGCAGTACGTCTTTGACGCGGCCCAGGCCTATATGGCTGAAAAAACAGATCTGCTCGTGTTTGGCGGCAGTGAATACGGTACAGGGTCCTCCAGGGACTGGGCTGCCAAAGGGACCAACCTTCTGGGTGTCAGGGCTGTGATCACCACCTCGTTTGAACGGATCCACCGCTCCAATCTCGTGGGCATGGGTGTGTTGCCCCTGATTTTCAAGCCAGGGGAATCATTTGACGCATTGGGCCTGACACCTGAAGATACCTATGAAATTGAAAACATGGCAAAGATAAGCCCTGATGCTGTTTTAAGTATCACGGCAAAAAATGGAACCCGCGAAACCCGGTTTGAGGTTATTGTAAAATTAAATACGGATATTGAGGTGGACTACATCAAGAACGGCGGGATATTGCACTATGTCCTTCGCCAGATGATCAATTCTTAAGCTGCTTTCATTTCATATGCCACGCTGGCAGGCCATTCGCGGTAGGATTCCTACAGCGTCCCGTCCTGCAGCTTGCATCTAAAATAAAATCAGCTCAAGAATAAAACCTTTACAGCCTGATATTGCGTTGCAATATCAGGCTGTAACATTTGAATGACAGAAAACCATATTCGTGTATCGGAGCGTATTTCTGCGATTTGCTATAAGTTACGTTTTCAACAGACCCTTTTTCCAGGACCGGATCAGGTATAAAAACGTTCTCACACCGAAGCCTGACGGGCCTTTGGGAATATAGGATTTTTTCGTGAAATCCCAGGCTGTCCCGGCGATATCCAGATGGGCCCAAGGCGTTTTCCCCACAAATTTCGAAAGGTAGGCCCCGGCGGTAATGGTACCGGCAGGCCGGCCCCCGACATTTTTTATGTCCGCAACCTTTGATTTGATCTGTTTTTTATAATCCCGGTTCAGCGGCAGCCGCCAGACAGGCTCTCCGGCATCCTCACCCGCTTTATGGATACAATCACTCAAGATATCACTGTTGCTGATCATCCCGGAATAGTGATGACCCAGCCCCAGGATAACGGCGCCGGTCAATGTGGCGATATCAATGACGCAGTCGGGGGCATAGGTTTCAATCCCCCAGGACAGAGCATCTCCCAGGATCATCCTGCCTTCCGCGTCTGTATTGACAATTTCCGAAGTCACCCCGTTATAGTGGCGGATAATGTCGCCGGGCCGTATTGCAGAACTGCCGGACATATTGTCCGTGGCAGGAACGATGGCAACAACCCTGACACCGGGTTTTTCCTGAGCCACCGCCTGCATGGCCGTTAAAACGGCAGCCCCCCCGCACATGTCATACTTCATCTGATCCATACCCGCAGGCGGCTTAAGACTGATCCCGCCGGAGTCAAAGGTAATGCCCTTGCCAACCAGCAGAATGGTATCTGATTTCTTTTCAGGATTGTATTCAAGAACAACCATTTTCGGCGGAATGGCCGATCCCTGGTTCACGCCAAGAATACCGCCCATACCCAGCTTTTCCATATCCTTTTTCTCAAGACAGGTATAGGTCAAATCATACTTATCAGCCAGCTCTTTGGCGTATTTGGCAAACTCCTTAGAGGTCCATCCATTGCCCGGTTCATTGGCCATATCCCGGGCTTTACAGGCGGCATCGGCAGCAGTTAAGGCCTTCTTCACCCCATTCCTGACAGCTTTAACACTGCCGGCACAGGAGACCCGGATGCTTTTCAGTCCCTTATAGTCATCTTTTTTCTGTGTTGTTCCCTTGTATTTATCAAACCTGTAATCCCCCAGGAGTATCCCCTCGGACAGGTACTGCACTGTTTGTGCCGCTGAAAGCCCCGGCAGGGACACAAGGCTGACAGCCATGCTGTTGGCTTTGATCTTCGCACAGACGGCGGCCACATCTCCCCCGGCTTTTCTCAATTGCTCCGCAACATTGGACTGCCCGGTATCGGCAGTGATTTTGCCAAGGCCGATCACCACGACACGTTTTGCAAGGATCCGGCCGTTGACACTTGAGGGATACGCCATGATCTGTTCACCGGCCTTGCCGGAGAAATCTTTTAGTTTCCAGGCGTTTTCAACCAGGTCTTTTATAGGCGGACTGCACTGCGGACATTGATTATCATCCTGCGCAAGGAAATAGACCAGAAGATCGCTGTCGATCTTATCAACAAGTTTTTGTGTCACCATTATTCTGGCAGCTGCCATTAATATTCTCCCTCTATGCTGTTCCGTCATGCGAAACAGCCATATGCTATAATAAACAATTTTCAACCAAAGAACCCAATATCGGTTTTTCACCTCGAAATTATCATTTCATGATATAATACGCCCTGCTGTTTTTTTGTAGTTATTTTTAAAATTGTTAGTAAGGATTTGTAAAATCATGGAAATTAATCATTATGAGTTTAAGTATGGCAAATATGGAGAGACCCTGGGGGTTCAGGTAAATCTCAGGGGTTTTGACATCTTGCGCTTTAACAACATCAGTAAGGGAACGGCCTTTACGATTGAAGAGCGCCATAAACTTAAACTCAGCGGCTTTCTGCCGCCACGGGTGAAAACCCTTGAAGACCAGGTAAAATCTAGCCTCAGTATTGTTGATGAAAAAGAAAACGATATTGAAAAATTCATCTATATCAGAAGTTTGTACGACAGGAACGTTGTCCTTGCCCACGCTGTGATTGCAAGCGATGTCACCAAGTTTCTGCCCATTATTTACACCCCCACTGTGGGACTTGCCTGCCAGTTGTATTCATCCACCTTCCGCCGGGCCAATGGAATTCATTTACATCCGGGTAACATTAAATACGCAGAGTACATCCTGCGCAACTACACGGATCAGGATATCAGGATTGCCGTTGTCACGGACAACCAGGGGATTTTGGGCATCGGCGACCAGGGTGCCGGCGGGATTCCCATCTGCCTTGGCAAACTGATGCTCTACACACAGGGTGCCGGGATTGCCCCGTGGCACTGCCTTCCGGTTTCCCTTGACGTGGGTACGGATAATGAAGAACTGCTCAATGATCCCAACTACCTTGGCTGGCGTCACAAACGCCTGAAAGGTGAAGAGTATGACCGGTTTATTGAAAGATTTGTAAAGGCCTTTAAACGCAATTTCCCCAATGCCCTGTGCCAGTGGGAAGATTTTTCAAAACAGACCGCCTTTACTGTCCGGGACAAATACCTCAAAGAAGTGATCTCATTTAACGATGATATCCAGGGCACCGGCTCCATTGCACTGGCCGGTATTATTGCGGCCATGAAGGTGAAAAAAGAGAAAATGACCGACCAGGTCTATCTTGTTCACGGCGCCGGGGCCGGCGGCATCGGCATTGCCGAACAGATCCAGACAGAGCTGATGGAACAGGGCATGGAAGAGTCGGCTGCCATTGCGAAAATCTTTACGCTGGATTCCCGTGGTGTCGTCACAACCGACCGGGATCTTGAGCCGTACAAACTCAAATTCGCCAAAGATCCCAAAACCATGCCCTGGCTTAGTTCACCTGAAGACAACACTCTTTTAAATGTTGTTAAAAATGAAAATGTTACGGTTCTGATCGGCACCTCCGGACAGCCCGGATGCTTTACAAAGGATATTGTGGACGCTGTTGGAGAGCATACCGGCCGGCCGGTGATTCTGCCGTTGAGCAACCCGACCACAAAGACCGAAGCCCTCCCTGTTGATGTTTACAAATGGACCAATGGCAGAGCCCTGGTCGCCACAGGCTCTCCGTTTGACCCTGTCAATCACGACGGCAAAGCCTATCGCATCGGCCAGATGAACAATGCCTTTGTCTTCCCGGGAGTCGGACTTGGTGTAATTGCCTCGGGCGCCACACAGGTGCTGCCTGTCTTCTTTTCTGCTGCAGCCCACGCCGTGGCGGAGTTTATCAGTGATGAAGATATTGAAGACGGTATTCTCTGCCCGCCCCTGGATCAGCTTAAAGAAGTTTCCATGGAAGTTGCCAAACGCGTGGGGGCTGAAGCCATCAAGGCCGGCGTCACCCAAAAAGACTGCGTGTTTGCAAAATATAACCATGAAAATGATCCGGAACGCCTCAACACCCTGGTTGATAATATGGCCTGGACCCCGGAATATTTCGACGAAATTTAACGTATAAGATTCAATTTACACAAGCGGCCCGGTTTTCAGGAATAGACCGGGCCGTTTTTTTATACAGTCTGTTTTACATCCAACCTGTCACATGATAATATCTCTTGAGTATAAATATTTCTAACTCAAACCTGCATTCAAGGGCAGACCATGGAACAATGTTACGAATATTTTCGCTGTCATAAAAAAGAATGCCCGCTTTTCAAGATGCCCCGCAGCACAAAATGCTGGGAAATAGATGGCACCCTTTGCCATCATGAAGAGAGCCAGAACATCATCATTAAATATAACAAAGACAAATGTCACTATTGCCAATATTACAAGGCAATGCTTGATTTCACCTGATGCAGGTCCGAATTCCCCTCCCCTTTTTACCTTAAATCCTGAGTGCGATTTTTTTTTATCGCTGTATTGCTTTTCATAAGACAGCCTTAAGCTCTCAATTTTACAGGCCATACCAATGAAAATTCCACTGGCGTAACCGCTGCGTATCCGTGCCACCAAAAAACAATTTCAATATTTTTATTGACGCCCCTTTTTATCTTTGCTCTAATATACAGAACGTGGTTCTGCATATAGAACGAATTGATATTTAAGGAAATTTCCCATGACAACACAACCTCAAAAAAGCGCATACAAACCCAGTGCACCTGCAGTTGAACAGGCAGCGCAACTGCTGTTATGCCTTGGCAAATCCGGGGAAGCAGATAAGGGCCTGACCGCCATCTGCAAAGAGATCGGCATCCATAAAAGCAAGGGATTTTCCATCCTTAATGCCCTGACCCAGTACGACCTGGTGACCAAGGATGAAAAAACCAAGACCTATTGCCTGGGGCCGGCACTCATGCCGCTGGCCAGAAAGGCCCGTGAAAAAATTGACATCGCCGCCATTGCAAAAAATCATCTCCAGACCCTGGCCAATGAGACAAAAACCAGTGTACTGCTGGGGATTATCAGCAATGACCAGTTCTATATCTCAGGCAAATATGACGGCAATGACAAACTATCCGTCACTGTCCGGCAGCACCAGTCACTTCACATCTCCCACGGCGCCCATGGTAAGGCCATTTTCGCTTTTTTAGAAGAAACTGCTCAAAAAAGTATACTCAATTCTGACGACCTTTTCTTTCACGGAGAACCTGAAGATCTTGACCGCTCAAGGCTGCAAAAAGAGTTAAAAGAGTGCCGCAAAAATGGGTATGCCGTGGATAACGGGGAGGTCACCCCCGGCATTACAGCGGTCAGCGCACCGGTATTCAACCATAACAACCAGGTCACTGCCGCCATTGTGCTTGTGGGAACCTTTACCCGGGAAAAATTTGAATCCCTGGGTGAAAAAACCGCTGCCACCGCAAAAATCATTTCTAAGCAAGCAGGAGCACAATAGTCATGAAAAAGGACGATACCACCATTGTTAAAACCACGACCTGGTCTGCCGGTCCCGGCTGCCACGGCGGCTGCGGCGTGCTTGCCCATATCAAGAACAACCGGCTGGTGAAACTGGAAGGGGACCCGGACCATCCCTGGAACCAGGGCCGACTTTGCGCCAGAGCCCTGGCCATGACCCAGTATATCGATCATCCAGACCGCCTGACATCCCCCCTAAAAAGGGTTGGCAAACGTGGTGATGACAAATTTGAAAAGATCTCCTGGGACGAGGCCTTTGATATTATCGAAGAAAAGATGGGTGACATCAAAGAGGAGTTCGGACCGGAAAGCATGATTTTTTCCATGGGAACCGGCCGGGACATCGGCCCCTGGATCTGCATGCTGGCCTATGCATACGGCAGCCCCAATGTCATGTTCGCGCTTAGCGGAAACGCCTGTTATAGCCCCAGAGTTGCCGCTCTTGATACCATCCAGGGAGACTTTTCTGTCTTTGATGCGGCCCAGTGGCTGCCAGGCAGGTATGACAACCCGGAATACCAGGTGCCCGAATGCATGATCATCTGGGGATACAATATTTCCGCCACCTGTCCTGACAACCTTTTTGGCCACTGGATTATCGATCTGATGAAAAAGGGGACAAAGCTGATCACCATAGATCCCAGGCTCTCT
Source organism: uncultured Desulfobacula sp. (assembly GCA_964562385.1). Taxonomy (GTDB): domain Bacteria; phylum Desulfobacterota; class Desulfobacteria; order Desulfobacterales; family Desulfobacteraceae; genus Desulfobacula. The sequence goes on along the minus strand of CAZLTD010000043.1, from coordinate 13,439 downwards.
TTTTTCGCCTCCCGTTCAAAACACTGGCTGCCCATCCGACCCGGCACGGATGCTGCCCTTGCCCTTGGATTTCTGCACGTCATTATCAAAGAGAAATTGTATGACAAATCCTTTGTTGAAAAATGGACCGACGCCCCCCGGCTTGTTAGACAGGACACCGGAACCCTGCTCACAGAATCCGATGTTTTAAAAGACGGATCTGATAAAAATTTTGTCGTGTTTGACATACAAACAAAGGCTGTTGCAATCTGGAACACCCAGACACAATCATATGCTCAAAACAACGTTACGCCTGCAACCGAGGGCATCTTCGAAGTTTCTCTTTTTAACGGCGAATCAATTGCATGTACAACTGTGTGGGAAAAATTTAAAGACTCCTGCACCGCCTATACCCCGGGGCATGTTGAACAAATCACCTATGTCCCTGCCAAAGATATTGTTAAAGCTGCACGGTTTTACGCCACCTCAAAACCGGCTGCGATCCACTGGGGGGTCCCCATAGACATGACCCCTGAAATCACACCCCTGTGTCAAGCCATTGCCGCATTGTGGGCGCTCACCGGAAACCTGGATGTACCGGGTGGCAACGTTTTCACCCGGTCGGCATTCAATGCCGTGGCCTACGCCCTGCCCGGTGCCGAAGGTGTGATCCGCCTCAAAGACGAAACCCAGGACATCCCGCGCATCGGAAAGGATGATTACGGTCCCTTTAATAAATTTATCTGGCGCTGCCAGACCGATAAGGTGATCGAACAGATATTCAGTGAAGACCCTTACCCGGTTAAAGGGTTATGGATGCAGACATGCAATCCTCTGTCCGGTATCGGCCTGGATCCGAAACTGTGGCAGAAAGCCCTTGAAAAACTTGATTTCATTGTCGGGGTGGACCTTTTTATGACCCCTTCTTTGCGGTACGCCGATATCATCCTGCCGTCAGCCACCTTCCTTGAAAAAGAAGGTGTACGCTCCTGGTGGGTCCCGCTGCAAACCATTAATCGGGCTGTTACCAAGGACGGCTGCAGACCGGATGTGGAGATCAATTTTGAATTGTCACAACGGTTTGATCCCGATTTTAAATGGGAAACCATCCATGACCTGTTTGACGAGATCCTGGCACCTTCGGGCATGACCTTTGACCAATTGTCGGAAAAAGGATGGGCCCTGCCCCCGGAAAATCACGCTTCCCGCCCCTACCGCCGCCATGAAAAAGGCCTGCTGCGGTCCGATGGAAATCCGGGATTTGCCACGCCGTCCGGTAAATTTGAACTCTATGCCACATTGAGAGAAGAGTGGGGCCTTGATCCTCTGCCCTATTTTAAGGAGCCCCCGTTCACGCCGGTGTCCCGGCCGGATCTGGCGCAAAAATACCCTTTGATCCTCTCCACGGGCAGGCGGTCGCCCGCCTTTTTCCACGCCGAGCACCGGAACATCCCCTGGCTGAGAACCCTGGATCCGGATCCTGTGGTGGAAATCCACCCCCAAACCGCTGCTGCCTACAATATATCCGGCGGTGAGTGGGTAATTCTTGAAAACTGGATGGGCAGCGCCCGGTTCAGGGCAAAAGTCACTAAAATTGTTCCGCCCTGGATGGTCATGGCCGCTCATGGCTGGTGGTTTCCTGAAAAAAAACAGGATCCTTTGTTTAACACATTTGAATCCAACATCAATATGCTGATTCCCATGAACAACCAGGGAGAAGATGGTCTTGGCGCCCCAATCAAGCACCTTTTATGCACCCTAAAAAAAGAAACGGAGGCGGACAATGGCTGAATCCAACCCCAACGGCCTGCTGATCGATTACGAATACTGCACCGGATGCTTTGCCTGCCAGGTGGCCTGCTGTCAGGAAAATGGCTGGCAGGCGCCGCTGAGCGGCATCAAGGTGATGGAAATTGTCCAGGATATGCCAAAGGACAAAGCGTACCTGACATTTTTGCCCTTCCCCACTGAACTGTGTGTGCTCTGCGCAAAAAGGACAAAAAAAGGGCTTGATCCTGCCTGTGTCAAGCATTGCATGGCAAACTGCATGACCTTTGGAAAGCTGACTGACCTTGCAAAGGAACTTGAAAAAAACCACGGATGGTCCTCTGGTCACCGAGGTGAGATAGGTGTTAGGTGTTAGGACTAACCGCTGACCTCAACCGCAACCGCAACCGATAAGGAGCGATAAATGAAAGATGACGGCGTAAAAATTGTTAAAACCACGACCTGGTCACCGGGGCCCGGCTGCCACGGCGGCTGCGGTGTCCTTGTTCACGTCAAGGACAATAAAGTTATCAAGGTGGAAGGCGACCCCGACCACCCGTGGAACCAGGGACGGCTATGTTCACGCTGCCTTTCCATGACCCAGTACATGTACCATGAGGACCGGCTTAAAAAGCCCATGAAACGGGTGGGAAAGCGCGGAGAGGGAAAATTTGAGGAGATATCCTGGGATGAAGCCTTTGACCTGATTGAAAAAAAGATGAAAAAAATCCGGTCTGAGCACGGTCCTGAATCCATGATTTTCCACCAGGGCACCGGCCGGGATATCGGCGGCTGGATTTCAATGCTGGCCTATGCCTATGGCAGCCCCAACTGGATGTTCGGCCTGTCCGGAATCTCCTGTTACACCCCACGGTTGATGATGATGTCCATCACCCAGGGGGATTTTGCCGTGGTGGATGCCTCCCAGTGGCATGAAAAACGCTATGATGATCCGGAATATGAGATCCCCGAAACCGTCACCATCTGGGGCCAGAACCTGCCGGCCACCTGCCCGGACGGTTTTTTCGGCCACTGGTATGTGGACCTGATGAAACGCGGCACCCAGTTCATGGTCATTGATCCGCGCTGCACCTGGATTGCATCCCGGGCCAAGCTCTGGCTCCAGCTGCGTCCCGGAACCGATGCCGCCCTGGCCCTTGGGTTCCTGCATGTCATGATTAAAGAAGATCTTGTAAATAACGAATTCATTGAAAAATGGACCAATGCGCCCTTTCTTGTCAGGACCGACACTGACACACCCAGTCTGCTCAGGGCCAGCGATATCGATCCTGATGCTGCTGACACCGGTTTTGTGGTCCATGATCCTGAATCCGGCCGGTTTGCCATCTGGGACAGTGACGATCAGACTTATTCCATCAATGATATTACCCCTTCCATGGAAGGCGGGTTTGAGGTGGCTCTGGCCGATGGCTCCATTGTTACCGCCAAAACCGCATGGACCCTTTACAAGGAAAACGTCGAGCAGTACACCCCGCAAAAGGTGTCAAAAATCACCTGGGTGCCGGAAGACAAGATCATAGAGGGTGCCCGGATGTATGCAAAATCAAAACCGTCCGCACTTCACTGGGGGCTGCCCATCGACACCATTCCCTCCACCGTGCCCACCTCCCAGGCCATCAACCATCTCTGGTGCCTGACCGGGAACCTTGACAACCCCGGGGGCAATGCCATTGCCAGGTATGCCTTTGACGTGGTGACCTACCCCTACCATTCCGGCGGGGCAATTTTAAGCCTGCCCCCGGAAGTGGCAGACAAGAGGATCGGGATGCACGATTACGGCGCTATCAAGGATTTTCGGGCCTGGGCTCAGCCGGACAAAGTCCTGGAGCAGATCTTTTCAGCAAAGCCCTATCCCGTTAAGGGCATGTGGATTCAAACTGCCAACCCCCTTGCCTGCACCGGTATGGAACCCCAAAAATGGCACAAGGCGATCAAGCAGCTTGACTTTACCGTGTGTGTGGATCTTTTCATGACCCCCACGGCCATGCTCTGCGATGTAATCCTGCCGGCAGCCACGTTCCTGGAAAAAGACTCTCTGCGGGCCTGGTGGATCCCCTTGAATGCCATTAAAAAAGTGGTAGAGGTAGAGGAGTGCAAATCAGACATCGAGATCAACCTTGAACTGTGCAAACGGTTCATGGATGATTTTCCCTATAAAAACACGGAACACCTCTTTGACAGCCTTTTGGAATCCGCCGACATCACCTACAAGGATCTGTGCGACAAGACCTGGATGATGCCCCCCAAAGGCCACCCCAGCAGACCCTATCACCGCCATGAAAAAGGATTGCTCAGAGAAGATAACAAACCCGGCTTCAGGACACCGTCGGGAAAGATTGAAATTTTCTCCTCCTGGCTTGAAAAATGGGGGCTTGATCCCATGCCCTACCATGAAGAGCCGCCCTACAGCCCCGTGAGCACACCGGAGCTGTTCAAGGACTACCCTTTGATTTTAACCACCGGCCGCAGGATGGGCCCCTTTTACCACTCCGAGCACCGGCAGATCCCCTGGCTGCGGGAACAGCAGAAAGAGCCGGTCATGGAGATTCACCCGGACACGGCGAAAAAATACAATATCTGCCACGGCCAGATGGTCTGCGTGGAAAACTGGCTGGGCAAGATCACGGTCAAAGCCCTGGTTACCCCCGTGATCCACCCGGACATCGTCATGGCCGAGCATGGGTGGTGGTTCCCGGAAAAAGACGGCACCGAACCCAGCCTTTTCGGTGTCTGGGATGTCAACGTCAACCAGTTGATACCCATGTCCCATGAAGGCAAAGCAGGCCTTGGCGCCCCCATTAAATCCATGCTGTGCAAAGTCAGCCCGGCGTAATGAAACAATTAAAGTGATAGGAAAATACCATGTCCGAATATGGAATGCTCATTGATTACGAATACTGTACCGGGTGCAGGACCTGTGAAATTGCCTGCAAACAGGAATATAACCGGCCGGCCGGGAAACTGGGCGGTGTGGAGGTCTCTGAATATATCCACACCCTGCCGTCCGGCAAGCTTTATATCACCAACATCCCCCATTTTACAAAGGCGTGCGTGTTCTGTGCCGGCCGCGTAAAAAAGGGGCTGGCACCGGCCTGCGCCAAACACTGCATGGCAAAGGTGTTGACATTTGGAAAAATAGACACCTTAAAGGAGCAGATCCCGGATAAAAGAAAGGCACTGCTCTGGACCAAGGGATAATTTGAATATTTCATGATATTTTCTTGTTTTAGAGATTCTAATATTGAATATATAATTGAAAATCAGACCAATTTTATTTCAAAACAAGAATATCTCACCTTGGAGGCGAACCGAATTTATCTCATCTGCGGCATTATCAGGGCACTCGTGGTAGGTTAACTACAACTTCATGCCCTGAAATTTACAGCTAAAATAAAATCGATCCGTGAAATACAAAAATTACAATCTCGTCCGTCTGTAAAAGAAAAAACAGAAACAAGGATGGCTGAACAGCCGCGGATGGGCACAAGGCCCATCCCTGTAGCAACCCGATTCACCATCAGGGTAGTATCCAGAACATTTGACCGTATCCTGATGGATGGTGGGTCCAGGGGCATTACGGCCCTGATCCACCATCAAGGTACCACCTGCTTCGTTGCAATTCGTTTGCGGTAGTGGACTACAGCTGCACGCTCTGCGTCTTGCATCTGACACCTTGCTGGTGGCCAGAGAAGAAAGCGAAAAGCCCAAATTTAGTGAGCTGGCTATAATTAGGCGGTGGATTTGGGTACGGCAACCCCGGTTGTATAATTAAACTGTTTATGGCAGTCTATCCTTTGTACTCTCTGTCTGATAAATTTTAGTTCGGTTTAAAGGTTAAAATATGCCTGTCAACAAGCCCCATAACGTTATCATAGCCACCCTGTGGATGGCGGGCACCCTTTTCTCTTTCATGGCCATGGCCATTGGCGGCCGGGAATTGTCCGGCCATTTGTCCACATTTCAGATCCTTTTTTTCCGAAGTCTGGTCGGTCTTGGCATCATCAGCATACTGCTTTTGTTCTCCGGCATAAAGCAGTTGCTTACCCGCCACTTTATCTGGCACCTGATCCGTAACATTGCCCATTTCGGAGGGCAGTTCGGATGGTTTTACGGCATTGCAACTATTTCCCTGGCCAAGGTGTTTGCTATTGAATTTACGCTGCCCATATGGACCGCCATCCTGGCGGCCGTCATTTTAAAAGAGAGGCTGACAGGTCCCAGAATTACTGCTGTGCTATTCGGCATTACCGGCATGCTGGTGATACTCAGACCCGGTATGGGGGTGATGAACACGGCGTCCCTGGCTGTTCTGGCAGGAGCTGTCTGTTACGGTCTGTCCCATACCCTGACCAAAAAAATCGCGGCCCATGACACGCCTGTGACCATTCTTTTTTACATGACCCTTATCCAACTGCCCATCGGGTTTGGTTTTTCTCTGTACAATTGGGTGACACCCGGTATGGCTCTTTGGCCCTGGCTGCTCCTTGTGGGCATAACGGCACTGACCGGGCATTACTGCATGGCAAAAGCCCTTGCCATTGCCCCGGCCACCGTGGTCGTGCCCATGGATTTTTTAAGACTGCCGCTCATCGCTTTGGTGGGATATCTGTTTTACAATGAAAGCCTGGATCTTTTTGTCCTGATCGGCGCTTTTATCATGCTTTTCGGAAATCTTGTAAACATTCGTGCCGAACATAAAACATAATATAACCTTCCCAACTTTTAAGCATCAGGGTAAAAACAGGGTTCATAACGATCATACAGGTGAGCCTCTTGCAGAAATAACAGTGACTGGCACTTGCTCTTTATATATTGTATTTTTTGGTTGTCACTATGAGTATATGGTGAAATAAAGCCATGATCTATTTTATCTGCAAGTGCCTTTGGTATCATTTTTCATGTTTTCTACCCCATGGGGTTTACAAACCCCCGGTTCAATTGGTACTCAAAGTAATCCGGTGGTACTCAAAAGAATCCGGACTTTGGTGACAAAATCGGACACAGAGATATTATTTCTGCCTTATGAAAAATGATCAACCAGATGAGAACAGATAATCCATGCCCCCAAAACCCTCATACGAAGAACTTGAACAAAAAATTGCCCAACTTGAAAAAGAGAACCGGACAATCCGGGAGGCAAAAAAAAGCTCCCGGATTGTCAGGAAACGATATAAACGGTTCTTAAGATTTTTGCCCTACCCGGTTATTGTCAGGGACTCCAACGGCATGGTCAACTATCTTAATCCTGCCTTTACCCGGACTTTCGGCTGGACCCTGCGGGAGTTGAAAGGCAAAAAAGGCGACCAGTACGTCCCTGTGGATCTGCGGCGTGAACTGACAGACAGGATTAAGTCCCTGCCCTATACCCAGAGCATTGTAAAATTAAACTCAAAGCGGCTGACAAAAGATGGAAAAGTTCTGGATGTCCGGGTGAGGGTCGGCCTTGACCGGGACCAGAACAACAACCCGTCCGGCATGATCATTGTTCTCAAGGACACCACCCAGGAGAACCGGGACCGGGCAAACCGTGAGGCCATGCGCCGTATAAGCCGGGCGCTGCCCCACTATCCCGATCTGAAAAAACTGATGCTGTACGTTAATTATGAGATTAAAACCCTGCTGGAGACCGAAAGTGCAAATACGATTCTGCTGAGTGAAAACCAGAAAGAGTTCTATTTTTTAAGCGCCGCCCATGACGATCCCACAACCCGTGCCCGCATCGAAAAAGCCAGATTTTCACTGGATGAACTGCTCTCGGGCAAGGTGGTGAAAACCGGCCGCCCTCTTTATATAAACGACCTGTCTGATGACGAAAAGGTTAACCAGACCCGGGATCTTAAAATCGGTTACAAGGTTAAAAACGTTATCCTGGTACCGTTGCGGATCAAGGACCGCATTATCGGCATCCTGGCGGCGGATAATAAAAAAACTGGGGACTTTGACGACACTGACCTTCAAACACTTGAAACCATAGGCACCACCGTTGCCCTGTCCATAGAAAATGCCCGTGTCTCCCGAAAACTCCGGAAGGCCTATGAAGAGCTCAAATCCCTGAACCGGGCCAAAGACAAGATGATCAGTCACCTCTCCCATGAACTGAAAACACCGGTGGCCATTTTGCTCAGTTCTTCCAAGGTACTGGCAAAGCGCCTTGAATCACTGCCCGAAAAAACATGGCAACCCACGTTTAACCGGATGAAAAGGAATCTGGACCGGATTCTGGGTATTGAGGATGAGGTTTTTGATATTGTCCAGAAAAAAGAGTTTGACCACCACAAGGTGTTTACCCTGATCCTGGAACAGTGCCAGGATGAGATCGAATCCCTCATTGCAGAACAGACAGGTGAAACCGGTGTCATCAAGCAAGTGCGGCAGCGGATTGAAGATATTTTCAATCCCGAGGATCCGGTGATACAGAACATCTTCTTAAACCGGTTTGTGGAGGACAGGGTTCAGGCCATTAAAGTTGAAGCCGCCCACAGGGATATCGCTATCATCACACGGCTGAAGTCATCTTCACCGGTCCACATGCCCCTGGAACCGTTGAAAAAAACCGTTGACGGACTGATCCGAAACGCCATTGAAAATACCCCGGACAAAGGAAGGGTTGAAGTACTTGTCCACCCGAGGGGCAAGGGCGTTCAATTTGTTGTAAAGGATCATGGCATCGGCCTGACGCCAGAGGCCCAGAAACGGATTTTTGAGGGTTTTTTCAGCACCCAGGAAACACTGAACTACTCCTCTAAACGCCCCTATGACTTTAATGCCGGCGGCAAGGGGGCAGATCTTTTGCGGATGAAGATATTCTCGGAGCGGTATCATTTTAAAATCACCATGACCTCAAAACGCTGCTCGCGAATCCCTGAAAATGAGGACACCTGTCCGGGCACCATTGACGCCTGCAGGAAAATTGACGGCCCGCCCTGTGACGGCACCACCATAGTCACCTGTTTTTTCCCTTTCCCCGGTTAGGATGAATATACAGGCTACAGGTTTCTTTTAACAATACAGCTTTATATTGATTTTTCCCGGACAACGTGTAGAATTTATAGATATGATTGGAAAAATCAATAAAAATCAAACCTCTATAAAACTGTTCCGGTATTATGCCCTGGGAATCATACTTGTCTGGAGTCTGTTTATCGGCCTTGCCCTTTTCTGGCACAAGAATACAATACAAAAAGGTTCACTGGAAGCCGCCCGCATAGAAGCCAGGAAAATATTTGAAAATCATGTGGTATACAGAAGCTGGAACGCCATGCATGGTGGGGTATACGCAAAAATTACGCCGGGAACCCCGCCCAACCCGCACCTTGAAATAAAAGAGCGAGAGATCACAACCCCTTCCGGGACCCGCCTGACAAAGATCAATCCGGCCTATATGACGCGCCAGGTAAATGAACTGGCACTTAAGAAATTCGGTACCATCAGCCATATTACCAGCCTTAAACCGATTCGACCGGAAAACAAGCCCGATGAATGGGAGAAAAAAGCGCTTGAAAAATTTGACAAAGGAGAACAGGAGGTCACCTCCCTTGAGATGATAAACAACACCTCCTATCTAAGATTGATGCAGCCGCTGGTCACTGAAAAAGGGTGTCTTACATGCCATGCCAAACAGGGGTATAAAATAGGGGATATAAGGGGCGGCATAAGTGTCTCCGTACCTTTTACCCAGTATTTTTCCATCTCCAGAGACAGTTTTAAAGATCTGGCTGTGATGTATTCAATTCTATGGCTGGCCGGGATCATGGGGACGGTTGCATTTATGTCTGTCCTCAGCCATCAAGTGAAGCAGCGCCTCAAGGCGGAGCAGGAGTTAATCCGGCAGCAGAAACTGGAAGGGGTTGTTGAAATGGCCCGGGCGGTCTGCCATGAACTGAATCAGCCCCTGCAGATGATTCTGGGCAACTCCGAAATCATCCTGATGGAAGGAACCGATAAAGAAACTCTTTTAAAGAGAGTCAGCCTGATCAAGGAACAGGTCGACCGCATGGGGGAATTAAGCCGCAAACTGCTCAAAATCGCCAGCTATGAAACCAAGGAGTTCCCCCAGGGCAAAGTGATTGATATTGACAAATCATCCGGTGAAGATACCTGATAAAAACGTCAGGCTTAAGGTTATCCCGATTCGCGATTTCCAGCCATACCCAGGTAAATCGCTCCCAGAACAATCACAGTACCCACCCAGCCGGCCACACCCGTGGCCCGGTTAAATAAAACCACATCCCAGACAAATGACAGGGCCGGCTGCAACAACAGGATCAAACCGGCAACAGAAGCATTCACTTGCGGCAGTGCATTGGAAATCATCATCCAGGCAATGGCCTGGATCAGCACACCAAGGCCGACAAGTGCGGCAAGCGTGGTCATATCCGGTATTACAAAGGACTCCCCCGCCCAGAAAGCTGTTACTCCTAAAAAAACAGAGCATGAAAAAGAGATGACCAGCAGATAATAAAACAGGGAAAAATCATCCCTGTCTGATTGAATTTTTCGCAACAGCAGCAGAAACATGCTGTAGAAGGCTGCGGTGGCAAGGCCTAAAACAACCCCCATGCCATATTGACGGCTTATATGTTCAACATCCACGCCGATAATCAAAAACAAGCCTAAAAAGGCCAGGGGCACCGACAATAAAAATTTCAGCGTGATCGTCTCTTTAAAAACAAGAAACCCCACCACAGAGAGCACAAACACCTGGCAGTTGCCAAGGATTGTGGCAAGACCGGGCCCGACATACCCGATACTCAAATGCCAGGCCCACAGATCCAGGGCAAATAAAAGCCCGCATAAAACAGCCAGGCTGTTTTTCTTTATTCCCCTGGCCTTTTTAAACTCCCCTCTTGCCGCACAGGCAAAAACAAGGAACAGACTGCCGAAAAACACCCGGTAAAACGCAGACACCGTGGATGAAACATTGGAGATCTTAACCAGAACACTTGAAAAACTGATAATCAAGGCCGCAATAACCAGGAGAAAAACAGGATGGGCAAATGGGCCGTGTTTTGACATTTTTACAACCTTTGTTAGTGAAAAAAGCAAAATAGAGCCTGGCAGATAGATAGTCAAGTGAAAAAAATTGAAAATAATCGCAAAAATCAGGGTTTACCCTGATTGATTTTTCCCTGAACACTTTATATAGTTAGTGCCCAACTATAATGGAATTTTGGATGGAAGCCATTCGCGTTTAGCCAAAAGCTGATTGCTAAAACCGCCATCCGGAAAATCTTATTTCCGAATGGCCATTAGATACGAAGTGTTTTTTAAGGATTCAAAGAAACTCTATATATGAAATATATTCCTTCTAAAAAGCAATGGGACTCTTGGACGCTACCCAGTAAAGCTTCCTATTTGGGAGTCATTCTCGCAGTGTTGCTTTTTATTAGCGGTTTTATAATTGATTTTTATTTTGAAAAACTAAAGCTATCTTCTGATCATCCTAAAATTGTTATCAATTCTCAAAACAAACCTTTTTTGAGGTATGAGCTAAAACAAAAATCTAAAATCAGTTTTTCTTATGAGCTGAGTTTCAAAAATAAGGAAACAATACTGCTATCGAACTCACTTTTTCAGAACTAACACAAAAGTTGAACGTTGATGAAAAAATGATAGTACAGGTGAATATTGGAGAAAAAGAAACTAAAAGCTCTCTGGATTCAGGATATGTTCCGCCAAAAGAATTAGTTACAGGGGAAAGATTTTTTCAAATTTTTAGCGTTAATAGCCCTGAGCTAAAACAAAACCAACTAAACGATCTTGTTGAAAAATATAAAAATAACTAAATCTTTATCGTGTTAGACATTACGATCAATTATAAAGACGAAATTACAAAGAAAAAATATAAAACAAAAGAACGTCTTGAAATTTATAATAATAAAGTTTTAATAAAAGCCGCAACATAACACCGCTTGCACTGGACGGCTGGGGCGCGCTCCGCTTTCCCCCAAGTTCCCTCCCTACGGTCGGCGGCCCGTGAAGCACAACCGTTATAACTTAATACTTGCATGTACCATTAGTTGTACGCTATAATGTACAAAAAATAAACTTCGGGGATGATATGCAAAATGTAAAATTCGATCAAGACATAAAGCCGCTTTCGGAAGTACGAAATGGCATGGCTACATTTATCAAACAAGTCCATGAAACCAAAAGACCGCTTATTATCACTCAACGTGGTAAAAGTGCTGCTGTGTTACTTGATGTGCATGAATACGAACTTATGCGGGAAAAACTGGACCTTTTAACGGACATACGAACTTCTCTTAATCAGTTAAATAAAGGTGAAGGTATAAGCCATGAAAACGCTCGGGAAAAACTTCTTGTACAAATTGAATCATGAAATTAATTTGGTCACCTCTTGCTCTTGACAGGGCTTCCGAAATTATTGACTATATCTCTCTTGATAGCCCTTCAGCGGCAAAAAGGTGGCTTAATACAGTTTTTGACAAAGTTGAACAGCTTATATCATCCCCTGAAATCGGTCGTATAGTACCAGAAATTTCAGACAGCAAATTTCGTGAAATAATATACGGTAATTACAGAATTATCTATCACATTGAACCAACTACAAATTCCATTTTAACAATACCGCACGGCAAGCAAATCCTACCAATTGATGAAATAAACTTATAACCCTCGCTGCACACTGACCGCAACCGGCGAGCCGGTTGTTCCCTCCCTGGGTTCGGCAACCCGTGAAGCGCGTCTGTTGAGCCTTAATACTAATCCCATTGACAACTCTTCCATTGTTCAATATATTGTACATGTACAATTAAAAAGCGGAGGATACTAATGAGAGCAATAACATATACAAGCGCACGAAATAACCTTGCCAGTACCATGAAAAAGGTGTGTGATGATCATGCCCCTATCATTGTAACTCGCAAAAATAATGAAGCCGTAATTCTTATGTCTCTCGAAGATTATGAAGCCCTTACTGAGACAGCGTATCTTATGAGAAGCCCGAAAAACGCGAAAAGACTTATTGAATCAATTGAAGAATTAGACTCAGGTAGAGGTAAAGAAAGAGAGATCCTTGAATGAAACTTCTGTTTTCTGAAAATGCTTGGGAGGATTACCTTTTCTGGCAAAAAACAGACAAAAAGACTCTTAAGCGAATCAACAAACTCATCAAGGACATACAACCCAATAAATACGAAGGGATCGGTAAACCAGAAGCTCTTAAACACAATCTATCCGGGTTTTGGTCCAGAAGAATAACCAACGAACATCGAATCGTCTATAAAATTGAGAACAACTCTATCTTAATCGCTCAACTCAGGTACCACTATTAGCCAGGCATGACCAATCATTGAAGCAGATCGTTATAAAACTACGAAATTTTACTGAAGTGTATTAGGAAAATCTTAATTTATGTCAATCTTTTGTAAACGTCTCTTCTATGCCCAATTTTTACAATCAAAATTATAACTTTGTCATCATGAATTTCATATATGATTCGATAATCGCCAGACCGAATTTTATGAAAGGGATTCTTTCCTTTCATTTTTGTAATATTGGGGCTTGGCAAATTGCTTCCAAGCTCTTCTATTTTCTTTTTTATCTTTACGAGATCTTTTTTGGGAAACCGTTTCAAACTTTTCAACACAGCAGGTCTAAACTCAACAGAATATTTCATAGGTTAAAGTCCCAATTGTTTCCAAACTTCA
>CAZLTD010000042.1:0-39501 GCA_964562385.1 uncultured Desulfobacula sp. | reverse complement strand
AGTGATAGAAAACCATATCCGTGTATCGGAACCTGTTTCTACGATTTGCTATAGAGGTCATACGATATTAAGCGGATAGAATCAATACGGAGATATTATAGATTCATAAAAAGGGTGTCCCAAAAACCTAAGACGATACCTTTTAAAGAGGTAAAACAGCCCCGGCTTTCAGATTAAAGCCATGTTCCCAAAAGACGGGGCAAACTTCAGATTACGCCCTGTTTTCTTTGTCTGCTTTTAACAGCGTTGCGATTTTTTGTTCATTTTTTTCAATGATGATCTGTTTTAATTCCGGGTTCACCAGGCACAACATCTGGGCAATATGTTTTGCCACATTGGCCGGCCTTAAGATCAGGGAGTTTGAACTTCCCGGAGGGTTGTCAACGCATGAGAAATGGTTGGTTTTATCCGGGGGACAGCTGATCACCGGATGAACGCTGTGGAATGACAAAACGCCGGACAGTGCATCGGTGGCACCGGCAATGGATACAATGATAGTCGGGACAGGGGAATCATTTAATTCCCGGAGTATGTTTTCACAAACCACCGGTTGCTTGTGGGCAGAACAGATCCGGATATTTGATTCAAGCTTATATTTGCCGATCTCATCCTGAATTTTTTTGATATGCGGCAGATCGCTGTCTGATCCTGATATAATGACAATGTTGTAATCTTTCATAAAAACCTCTTTTTTGGGTTCATTTATTTAAATTAATGGCGCTTATATCATTGTTACGAGTAAATGGAAATCATTAATTGGTGTCCATCCATAAATGGAATTTGGGATGGGTATTAATTGATTCTAACGGTTGCATCCGTTGATCCCTGGTGAAACAATGGTATTGTTTCAAGTAATTATTTCAGCTCATCCGGGATCACACAGACCGGGATGGGATCCATCTTGTGCCTGTTGGCCCGGTGAAAGTTGTTGTAAATCGATAATACCTGAGTTTGTCGCTTGTCCGGTTCATGCCGGTGGTCCGGACCTGACGCCAGATAGTCCATGGCCCATTCCAGTTCAGCATAGGTGGCGCCTATCTGTCCTTCATCGGTTCTTTCATCGTCCCACAACCCGTCCGTGGGGGTTGCGGCCTGGATGGATTCAATGATCGAAAGTTTTCGGGCGATCTCATACACCTGTGTCTTTGTCAGATCGGCAATGGGAGACAGATCCACCCCGCCGTCGCCATATTTTGTGTAAAACCCCACCCCGAAATCTTCCACCTTGTTGCCGGTGCCCGCCACCAGCATTTTATGATGGCCGGCAAAAGCGTAAAGGGTGAGCATGCGTAAACGCGATCGTGTGTTCGCCATGGTCAGGCCGTCCTGGATGTCAGGGGGCAGGCAGGCTTTGATTTTGTCAAAAGCCGTGGACAATTCTATGTTCAGCCCTTTTACCGTGTTAAAATTATCTTTCAACCAGGTGATATGATCGGCAGACCGGGTGACCTGGTCTTTTGCCTGGTAAATGGGCATGTCCACCGCGATGACCTTGTGGCCGGTTTTTGCACACAGGGCAGAGGTAACAGCCGAGTCAATACCACCGGATACGCCAACCACAAAACCGTTGAGATCAGAGGATTCAATATATGTTTTCAGCCAGTTTACAATATATTCAATGGTCTTTTTTGTTTTCATTTTTTTAGCTGTTCTCCGGTAAGTGTTAAGGGTGGTCTGATACGGCGTGGTCATTATTTTTACAAGAGGACCGGTTTCCATGCTGACGGGCATATTCGTACAGGATTATGGAGGCGGCCACGCTGACATTCAGGCTCTGGGATTTGCCGAACTGTGGGATGGTCAGCCGTTTGATTTCAGGGTAAAGATCCGGTTCAAAACTTAAACCGTACTCTTCATGGCCGAAAATAAAGGCACTTTTTGGGGGAAGGTTGATATCGCATATATCGTCACCTTTACCCGGTTCAAGTATAAACGGGGTGTAGTCGTTTTTTAAAAGATCACTGTAACAGGACAGAAAAGTGTTATGGAAGACAGCCGGTACCCATTTAAATGCCCCCATCCCGGGGGCGGGATCAAAAAAGTCAATATCCACCAGATGGACCTCCCTGGCCCCGAAGGCTTCGGCACTTCTGAAGATTTTTCCGATGTTAAAAGTGGGTTTCAGATGATCCAGCACGATAATGCAGTCATGGACGCCAAAAGTGGCCAGCTTGTTCTTATTACGCTGGCGCCGGAACCTGCGTCTTGCCATGTCCCGTTCAGCCTTCATCATCTGCCTGATTTTGTGCGGCCCCATATTCCCTTTTCCCTTTTAATAATTTACCACGGTTTTGATATACACTTCCCGCAAAAAATATGCAATGGAAGGTCTGATGTAAGGGGCGGCCGTCCTGGTTTGCCCGGTAAAGATAATATTGTATATCAGGGCCTTTACCGGTCTTGGATTTTCGGGAAAATAATTGATCAGACACAGCTTATGGTTTATAAGGTATAAAGCTACAGGTATCCCAAATTTAAGGAAGAGTTAAGCGTTACATGCAATTTTCACCAGCCCATTTTTATAAAAAATACAGACAACACATTCCAAAAGAATATGACCGGGAAATAAATGCACACATTCTTTCATTGAATATGGTGCGCTTAAAATGGATTTCTCTTTTCTGTGTCTTTGTCGGAGCATTGCTTTTTGGTATTGACACCAATGCCCTGAAGCCTGATGGTGAAATCGGCCTGAAATATTACTATCTCTGGTTTGATACCCTGCTTTTCGGGCTGGGTCTGGGGTTGTACTTTTCTTTTCTGGTGGTGGAACGTTTTTATGGGGAGATAACACGCCTTAAACAGAGTCTGGTTCTGCTGGCCGCATTGATCCTTCTTGTCTTTTGCGGTGCCTTAAGTGCTTTGGAATTTTTGAACCATCATTCCGTGTCAAGCATAATGATTGGTGTTTTTGGCCTGGCCAGTATTTTGTATTTAAGAGATGGTCCCCTCTCGCTTATCTTTTTTTTCAGCCTGTGCGCATTTGCGGCAGCGAAAAAATGGTTCGGTGGGATACCGGTTAATTTTTTTGTTGAGCATGTTGACTTTATACCACTGGTTCTGTTTGGATGGCTGCTGTCCAGGATCTCTTATGTGCATAAACTGGAAAACCTGGTGTACCAAAAACAGGCTCATGAAAAGAACAGGCAACTGGCCCGGGAGGTTATAGTTCGACAAAAGGCGGAAAGCGAACTGAAAATTATCCACAAGGAACTGGAGCAGCGCGTTTCGGACCGGACCCGGAAGCTTTCAAATCTCAATGCCCAGCTGGAAACACAGATCAGCGAACGTGAAAAGCTGCAAACCCGGTTGAACCATGCACAGAAAATGGAGTTGATCGGGACAATGGCCAGTGGTATCGCCCATGATCTTAACAATGTCCTGTCCGGGGTAAATACCTATCCGGAACTGCTGTTGATGGATATGCCCGAAGATGATCCCATGAGAAAGCCCCTTGAAATGATTCACCAGTCCGGCAAAAAGGCTGCAGATATTATTCAGGACATGTTGATTCTGGCAAGAAGGGGGGTGCCGATCAAAGATCTTGTTAATCTGGATGATATTATTAAAACGTATATGCACAGCCCGGAATTCAAGACACTGCAGGATAGCAATCCCGAAATTAAACTTGATGTTTCCCTGGCAACGGGAAATGCTTTTATAAAAGGATCTGTGACCCACTTGTCAACCGCTGTCATGAATATCGTCACCAATGCTGCTGAATCCATGCCCAGTGGGGGGACGATTTCAATTAAAACTCAAAAGATGCATATGGGCCGCAATATGGGAGAAGCCAGGCAAATTCACCCTGGAGATTATATCGGTATTTCAATTTCAGATACAGGTGTGGGGATTGCAAGAAAAGACAAAGAAAAAATTTTTGAACCGTTCTATACAAATAAGACAATGGGGAAAAGCGGAACAGGGCTCGGAATGGCCATTGTATGGGGAATGGTGAAAGATCACGCAGGTTATATTGATGTGAAAAGCAAACCGGGAAAGGGGACAACGTTTGTGTTGTATTTTCCGGTAAGTGAGGAAAGCCGGACAAAAACAGCACCCAGCACAGCCGCACCACTATCAAGCGGGAATGGTGAAAAAATTTTAATCGTGGATGATCTGGAAGACCAGCTTTTCTTTGCAAAGACAGTATTGGAAAGATTTAACTACCAGGTTGCATGTGCCCATGGCGGTGAAGCCGCTGTTTTGCATATGAAAGAGAAATCAGCGGACCTGATTATACTGGACATGAATATGGATCCGGGAATAGACGGGCTTGAAACCTATAAACAAATTATTGAATACCATCCCGGCCAACGGGCCATTATTGCCAGCGGGTTTTCGTCAGAGGACCGGTTGCAGGAAGCAAAGGAATACGGGATTAAAACATTTATTAAAAAACCATATTCAGTAGCCAAACTGAATAATGCCGTCAAAGAAACAGTCAACGCATAGATTGTTTTTTTGTGTATGGATATTTAAAAAAAGAACGGGTCATACTATAAATAAAAATTATTGCACTATGACCTATGAAGGAGCTTTAAAAATGCATGTTATTATCGATCTTTGCGTTGTGCCCATTGGTGTGGGGCTGTCCGTGTCAAAATATGTGGCAGCCTGCCACAAAATTATCAATGAGGCAGGGTTAAAATCTGAGCTTCATGCATACGGCACCAATATTGAGGGAGACTGGGATGCTGTATTTGATGTGGTGAAAAAATGCCACCAAAGGGTTCATGATATGGGGGCGCCGCGTATAACAACCACCATTAAGGCCGGAACCCGGGTGGACCGGGACCAGACCATGGCGGACAAGGTCAACAGCGTTAAAGATAAGCTGTAGATCTTGTCATAAAAAATGGCGGTTTAAGTGTCCCCCATCTCTTTTTGGTTGGCATAAAGAGAGGTAAGAATTATGTCAATGTCGGCCGGGGCTGTTTTGGCATCCAGAGTACAGCCCCCGGCTCCGTCATGACCGCCGCCGCCGAACCGGGATAAAAGTTTGCCGATATTGACGCGGCACTGACGGTTGAAGATGCTTTTGCCGATACTGAGCTGAACAGACTCTTTCTGGCTGCCGGAATATCGGATTTTCACGCTGGCAATACTATCCGGGAAAATACAATAGGTGATAAAGCGGTTGCCGTCTGGGACCTGTTCCAGGTTTCTAAAGTCAGTGACCGATATCTGGTTTTTAATTTTCGTATGGTTCTTCAAGTGCGATTCCCAGGCCCTGTTCTCTTCGACAACATCATGACATCGTTTTTTGACTTCCGGATGGTCAAGGATTTTCTCCATGGACACGGTTGGCAGCAGGTCCACCAGAAGGTTCCAGTATTCTATATCTTCATAATTTTTGTTTTTAATGGTCATGGATAAAAGAATATACGGGTATTTTTCAGGGTGTCTGACCTGGTCCAGGCTAAGATCGGCAGCGTCAATGATATCGGTGTTTTTAATCAATTCGTCAAATCGGTTGTCGATCAGTCCTTTTTCCTGGTAGTATTTGTATACAATCCCGGCAGCTGAAGGCGCGACATAAAAAGCCCCTTTGATCTTAAAATCAGGTTGATTGGATACATGGTGATCAAACCAGAGGGAACAGTTCTCTGAAAAGGGCAAATTGGCCAGGATATCACCTTCTTGGATCTGTGCGGTACCGGACTGGACTTCATTGGGTTCAACCCAGTAAATTTTTTTATCTATGCTCAACGCTGATTTGAGAACCACTGCACATACAATTCCGTCAAAATCAGGCCGGGTGACAATTCTCATGGGTAACTGCCTTTTGTTTTCGATTATTGATTACAGGATCATTATTTATACCGGTATATTTTGGTATTTTCCGGTATTTTTACCCGCTGTTGGGTAAAAGTCAATATTTAAAGCCAAACAGGGCCAGACCAAAGGTTTTGTTCTTGACCGGTCCCGGCTTTTTGTGATTTGATTATTTCACACAAAATGCCCTTGATCTTATGAGGCAGTAAATCCGGATAATAGAAGGTGACAACAAAAAAAAGATGGACTTCGATCAAATCGAACACAGTTTTTTTAAATCGGGCAATCCATTAAAAAAATTGCTTAAAGTCACCCTGGGACTTCTGGGTGCCCAGCAGGTAGGGATTCTTTACGGGACAAATGCTTCAAAAGTTCGTTTTCTGCCGGCACAGGAGTGGGACCGGGGGGTAATGGACCGGTTTGACGGGATCGGCTTTAAAGGGCAGGTTTTGAAGTATTTTGGAACAACGATTGTTTCCATGAAAAAATTGAGCCCGGTCTATTTTTATAAGATGGACGATAAGGGTAACAGCGTTGATAATGACGGGATCATCTCTTATATGCTCCGAAATTGCGCCAGCTACTACAAAAAGGGTATCAGCATCCTGTTCAGCCCCGATATTTCAACCAGCATCTACCAGATTGATAACCAGTATGCCGGCATTCCTTTCTACAGCTATAACGGCAGGGAAATAAGCCGCCCGGATATAAAAGTGCGGGTGGATTTAAATATCATCCGCCATTTTCAGGCCAAAAATTATGTCTCCGTTTATATTCCTGATTACGGTATCCTTGTTGTGAATACGGCCGATACGGATCTGGTGTCAATGGATGGTGACCAGTTTGTCAGGCAAACAGAGCTTACCGATAAATTTGACGCCCTGATCCGGATGGTGGAAATCGTCTCGTTGTCGGTTCTGGGGCAGTTAAGGGGCAGAAAAGGCGCCAAGTTGCTCTGGCGAAAAGAGCAGCAGCTCAGATTGACATCGCAGGAGCTGGTGGAAAATGAAAAAAAATATCGCGATTTATACGAAAACGCCCCGATTGCCTATTTCAGCCTGGACGAAAAAGGTACGATCATTAAATTTAATCATAATACTTTAAAGCTGTCCGGCTACACAGACAAAGATCTTATAAATCGCAATATCATGACGTTGTATGTGGCAGGAGACGCACAATCCATTACGCCGGATCAGGTAAAATCCTTTTTGGAAAAAGGAGAGCCTGTCAAGGATGTTGAAATGAAGTTCCGGCATAAAAACGGTGAGGCTCTCTGGGTGAGCCTTTCCCTTGATACCGTTAAAGAAAGCACCGGCGAAATTCTTGAAATCCGAGCCATGGCAATAGATATTTCCAAAAGAAAAATGTTGGAAAAGCAATTGATTCAGGCTCAGAAGATGGAAGCTATCGGTACCCTGGCTGGGGGTATTGCCCATGATTTTAATAATATTTTAAGTCCCATATCCGGTTATTCAGAGATGCTGCTGATGGATCCCCAGGGGGATCTTGACAAGAGAAAAGAGCACCTTCAGATTATCCATGACTGCTCGGAGTATGCTAAGAGCCTTGTCAACCAGATGTTGACATTTTCAAAGCAGAAGGAAAATGAATACAAACTGCTGCAGCCGCATGAATTCGTTAATGATGCCCTGGCACTGACAAATTCTTTTCTGCCGGCCACCATAAAAATAGATAAAAATATACGGGACAACTGCGGCCTTTTAATGGTTGACCCGGTTCAGGCCCATCAAGTTGTCATGAATCTGATCTCAAATGCCTACCATGCCATGGAGGGGCAGGGCGGCGGAGTCTTGTCCATAACCCTGGATGAAATCGAAGTAAAACAGGACAATACGATATTCCCCTTAAAGCCCGGGAATTATATTTATCTTTGCATTGCAGATACAGGTCCGGGTATTCCCCAGGATGTTCAGGAACGGATTTTTGACCCGTTTTTTACGACCAAAAAAGAGGGTAAGGGATCGGGAATCGGCCTGTCGGTCGTCCATGGGATTGTCCAATCCCATAACGGGTATATTAATGTAACCTCTAAAATGCAACAGGGGACCTGTTTTGAAGTCTATCTGCCGGTTTACATCGGCGATATTCAGATGGAGGACAAGATTGAAAAAGATCGCCCCATCAAAAAAGGAAATGAGCGTATCCTGTTGGTGGATGATGATAAAAAAGTGGCTTTTATGGTCAGGCATATGCTGGAAAAACTGGGGTATCAGGTGACATGTATACTGGAGAGCCCAAAGGCTTTGCATCTGTTCAGAGAGTCCCCAGGGGCTTTTGATCTGGTAATCACCGATTTAACCATGCCGGGCCTGACCGGATATGAACTGTCAGATAAGATATCCCGGGAACGGCCGGGTATCCCGATTGTTCTCTGCACAGGCTTTGGAGAACATATCAACCGGAAAAAGTACTATGACCACGGGGTGAGGGGATTTTTAAATAAACCGGTATCGGTGAAGGAGGTTTCCTATTTGATCAGGGATGTTCTGGATGGCCCCAATTAGAAGATTATGGTTTAGAAGAACATGCATTATAGTGATTCTCTAAGATAAGTTCTGAAGAAAACATATAAGAAAAGAATCACCCAAAGGCAAATCGATTGTCACGCAACGGGCTTTAAAATTTGAGTGATAGAAAACCATATCCGTGTATCGGAACCTGTTTCTGCGATTTGCTATAGGCACCCGGTCAAAATTGTGAATTTCACTTGACCCCGGGGCTGAATAAATGTTTTTATATCGCAAATTTTACTTCATTTTTTGTTCGCTTCCAAATAAAAGGGTTTGTTATGAGGCACTTAGATGTTGATACCATTGAGAAGAAGTTTTTCAAAGGACAAAATCCGCTAAAAAGGCTGCTTAAGGTCTCTTTGGAGCTGTTCGCGGCGAAACATACCGGTATCCTGTACGGAACAAACGATACAAAGATAAAATTTTTGCCCACAAGCATGTGGGACAGGGGTATCATGGACAGGTTTGACGGCAAGGGGCTTAGAGGCTTTGTCTTAAAAATGTTCGGAAGCCACATTGTTACGGCCAGAAAACTGAGCCCTGTGTTTTTTTATAAAAACGACGAAAAGCATCAACAAGTAGACAATGACGGCATTATCGCATACGTACTGCGAAATTGTGCTGATTATTACAAAAAGGGGATCAGTGTCATCATCTGTCCGGATACGGATAAATACGCCCCAAAAGATAGTGAAAAATATATAGAAATTCCATTTTTCGTATACGACGGGAAACGGTTTTCCAGGCCAAAAGAGGTCATTAAGGTTGATATGCAGATCGTTAAGCATTTCAAATCTAAAAATTCGATTTATATTTACCTGCCGGATTACGGTATTCTCGTCATCAATACGGCAGACCCGGATTTGCTTGAAACCCAGGGTGAAAGCCTTGTCAAAAAGGAGGCGTTAAAACAGCGTCTGGATACCCTGATCGCCCTCGTGGAAACCGCATCACTTGCGTATTTGGGGCAGCTGAAAGGCAAACAGGGGGCTCAACTGCTGTGGCGCAAGGAGAAACATTTAAGGCGGACCTCTCAGGCGTTGATTGACAATGAGAGACGGTATCGCGATCTTTATAAAAACGCACCCATTGCCTATGTCTCACTGGATCCTTCAGGCAGTATTTTAAAATGTAACCGGAGAGCGACGTGTCTTTCCGGGTTTAAAGAAGATCAGTTGATCGGACAAAATGCCATTGAGCTCTTTTTTAAACGAGAGGAAGGTGAATTAGATACGTCCGAAATGTTCAGCCGGCTTGCCAAAGGCGAGACAATAAAGGATCTTGAAGTCAGAATTACGCCAAAAGATTTGAAACCTGTCTGGGTCAGCCTGTCGGTTGATGCGGTTCGGGACAGGAATGATCGTGTTGTTGAACTTCGAATGATGATCATGGATATTTCTCAGCGAAAAGGCCTTGAAAAACAATTATTTCAGTCACAGAAGATGGAGGCCATCGGTACGCTTGCCGGCGGGATTGCCCATGACTTTAATAATATTCTCTCGCCAATATCCGGATACACGGAGATGCTGCTGATGGATATGGAAGAGACCGATCCGGCGGTAAAAAATTTAAACGTGATCCTCGATTGTGTTAACCATGCCAAAAAACTGGTCAGCCAGATTTTAACCATCAGCCAGCAAAAAGAGCACACGTTCAAGGCGCTTGATGCTTCACAGACTTTAAACGAGTGCCTGACACTCGTGCGCTCCTATCTTCCGGCTACCATTGAACTCAATTGCCAGATGGATGATAACGGCAGCACGATCCATGCGGATCCGGTGCAGTTCCAGCAGATTGTCATGAATCTTGTGACCAATGCGTATCATGCCATGAAAGATCTGGCCCAGGGCCGTCTCGATATTAGTTTGCGGACCATCACCATGCCGGGTTCCTTTTTACGGAAAGCGGATTTTGGGAAACGAGAATTTGTATGCTTAAGTGTCAAAGATACGGGGTGCGGAATAAAAAAGCAGATCCTGGATAAAATATTTGATCCTTACTTTTCAACCAAAGAAGAGGGAGAAGGCTCTGGTGTAGGTCTTTCCGTTGTTCACGGGATAATAGAAAGCCATCAGGGCTATATCACGGTGGACAGTGTCGAGGGCCAGGGAAGCAGATTCGATGTCTATTTCCCGCTATGCGATGACGAAGTGTCCCTGGAACAGGACCATACTGAATCCATTGCCCTTGAAAGCGGAACCGAGCGAATCCTTTTGGTGGACGATGATAAGAAAGTGGCTGTCATGGAAGCGCATATGCTTGAAAAACTGGGTTACACGGTGACCTGCTTTACAAACAGCATAAACGCCATCAATGTGTTTAAAAGCAATCCGAATCTGTTTGATTTGATTTTAACGGACATGACCATGCCGGAATTGACAGGGGTTCAGCTGGCAGACAAAGTGCACGGCATAAAACCCGATATTCCGGTGATCCTCTGCACAGGGTTAGGGGATACCATTGATAAAACCAAGTTCAACCTGCCGTCGGTCAAGGGATTTTTAAAAAAACCGGTGGGCATCAAGGAGCTTTCCTATACGCTGCGCCAGATATTGGGTCATGCCTGACCGGTATCCATGCGGCAGATGATTTTTGACAGCAGCCGGTTCAAACGGGGCACTGATTTTTTCGCGGTTTCAAGGACCGCTTCAAGGGTGGTTGGTGCCGGGCTGTCCGGATCATTGATGTTGGTAATCATGGAAAGCCCCAGGATTTTCATCCCCGCATGAACTGCGGCAATCACCTCCATGACAGTGGACATCCCCACAGCATCACTGCCGATTGTTTTCAGGAATCTTATTTCTGACGGTGTTTCAAGACTTGGCCCTAAAAGTCCGGCATAGACCCCCTGCTGAATTTTTATCCCGTTTTTATCGGCAACATCAAGTGTCAGCCGCATAAGGTTTGGATCATAGACCCGGGACATGTCGGGAAAACGGATACCCCATTCTTCCTGGTTTTCACCCACCAGGGGATTTTTGCCGGTCAGGTTGATATGATCCTTGATGACCATGATATCACCGGCGCAAAATGCAGGGTTGATGCCGCCGGCAGCGTTGTTGACAATCAGCACACCGATGCCCATTTCCTGCATGAGTCTGACCGGAAAGGTCACCTGGGCGGGGCTGTATCCTTCATAAAGGTGAAAGCGCCCCTGCATGATGAGGATATATTTTTCGCCTGCCCTGCCGATAACAAGCCGGCCTTTGTGGCCGTCGGTTGTGGACACCGGGAAATTGGGAAGATCGCTATACTCAAACCGACAGATCTCTTTGATCCCCTCCAGGGAGTCGGAAAGACCGGTGCCGGTTAAAACGCCTATAAATAGCTGTTTTTTGAAACTTTTTTGTATGAACGCCTTGGTTTTAAGGACATCTGCCCTGTTCACGGTCATATCTGCCCCCTTTTGTTTCACGGCCGTTAAAGTATTATAATAAGATTCGCCATGGTCCTGGCTTGTCTATCAATTATTCGGCGCAAAGGAAATAAAAAATATGGTTTAGGAATCGCACCAAAATAACTTGATCTAAATTGTTTCCAAAAAACCTTAAAGGACTGGATATTATTGAAAATAAAAGATCACGTAATTTGGGAGCCGATCCTTAACCGATGCCTCTATTTTGCCACCATTGCTGCAATTTCCTCTATGGCAACCAGTGTTTTGTCAACATGCGCTGCCGTGTTAAAGGGCCCAAAACCCATACGCACCGTACCGCCTTTTTTGTCGGTGCCAAGGAATTGATGGACTAAAGGAGCGCACTGCAGGCCGGTTCGACAGGCGATATTATAATCTCCGTCCAGCATGGTGCCGGTGTCGATCGCCTCAAATCCATTGATGTTAAAGCTTAAGACGCCGATGTGGTCTGTCAGGCTTTTGGCACAGTAAACCGTGACATTTTTTATCTGTTCAAGACCGTCTCTCAATTGCCGGGTCAGGGCCATCTCGTGGTCGTGTATGGTTTTAATGCCTTTGTCTGTAACCCATGAAAGCCCGGCATAAAGACCGGCAATCCCGATGGTGTTCAGCGTGCCGTATTCCAGCCGGTACGGGTATTCATCAAGATGGTGGCGCTGGGCCGATTTGACACCGGTGCCACCGGCCCGGGTATGCTTGATGTCAATATTTTCTTTTACATAGAGACCGCCGATGCCGGTGGGGCCCAATAGTGATTTGTGGCCGGTGAATGCGATGATATCAATATGAAGTGCTTCGATATCAATGGGCAGCTTGCCGGCCGTCTGGGAGGCGTCCACAAGAAACGTGATGCCGCGCTCGGCGCATAATCGGCCAATATCTCCCACCGGTTGAATGGTACCGATTACATTGGAGCCATGGTTGACGGTAACCAGTTTTGTATTGGGTTTGAATGCGGATGCCACATCGTCAGGGTTGATAAAACCATCCTCATCCAGTGGGATATAATCCACTTTTACCTTATTGTATATGGATTGATGATACAGAGGTCGCAGCACGGCATTGTGTTCCACCTGGGTTGTAATAACATGATCCCCCGGATTTAACAGCCCGTTGATGGCCAGGTTGATGGCATCGGTGGAATTATATGAAAAGACAAGCCTATTGGGGTCTTTCCCGTTAAAATAGTGCGTCATTTTTTTTCTGGCATCTTCAACAATATTGCCGGTTTCAATGGAAAGATCGTATCCGGATCGCCCCGGACTGACACCGTTGTTGCGGTAAAAAGTGTCCATGAAGGTGTAAACACTTTCAGGCTTGGGAAAAGATGTGGCACCGTTATCAAGATAAATCAGATCTTCCATTACAACCCTCCGGTCAAAAAAATTAAGAGCAAATCTAAGTTGAATTTATCTTAAATTCATTTTAAATCTATGTCAAGACCCTATTTTGAAACGCAATATTAATGGCAGAGCAAATGACAGTGCCATCAGGACAGGAGAGACGATCAGACGCAGGTCATATGAAATTTGGCTGCCGCTTCCGGTAGTCAGGCAATAAAGAGCTTTTATATGAGAAGGGTGCTACCGTGTTCCCATTATCTGTGCCACGGAATTTCTTATATGGTTAATTGTGCATGATTGAATCAGTTGAACATCTTTTTTGTTAATGGCATCAATGAGTTCCAATGCTTCGCAAAAGAAGATCGAATGGTCGATCTGTCTTGGTATGGAGAGCCAGAATCTTAAGTAGTGGCTTAAAAGCCGCTCTAAAAGCGTCGCCAATTGCGTATTCTTGGCGGCTTTGAATATGGTGTGATGAATGGTGAAATCAAAGTCGACAATCTCCCGGTTGCTGCTCTGATCATCAAAGGAGGCGATTTTTTTCTTGATCGTTTCAAGGGCATCCCGTTCAGCGGGGTTGATCCTTTCCATGGCCCAGACATTGGCCTGAACTTCAAGAACCATACGGATTTCAGTAATCTCTCTGATCCTTTCCAGACTCAGGGGGGTGACCATAAAATGGGAGCCCTGGCGCATAATCCATTCCTCGGACTGAAGTGAGATTAAGACCTCCTTGATGGGGGTCCGGCTGACGTTGAATTCTTTTGCAAGATCACTTAAATTCAGGACGCTTTCAGGGGCAAGTTCAAGATGGATAATTTTTTTTCTCAGGGCTGAGTATATTTTGTGTGGATCGGGTTTGGTGTCCATTGTCGACCTTGTCTATCCTTATGTTGCGATTGTTATAAATATTGAATTTATGATAAATTTATATCAAACCAAAGTCAAGGAAGCTCTTTTTTTCAAATCGGTTTTAGTCTATATTCATATCGGTTAAAAAAAGGCAGAACTTTCATCACAGGTGAAAACGTATGGCAGATGACATTCACTATTACTCTATCGAAAAACAGACAACGCATTCTGCAAAGATAAAACGTTCCGAATTTATCTGTGTGCTTGAACCTGTTGAGACGGTGACCCAGGCCAAAACGTTTATTTCACAGGTCTCAAAGAAAAACAGGACCGCAACACATAATTGCTGGGCCTATATTGTGGGGGATCAGGCCCAAACGTATCATTGTTCTGATGCCGGAGAACCTTCCGGTACGGCTGGGAAACCTATGCTCAATGCACTTTTCCACCATAAACTGACCGATGTGGCAGCTGTGGTAACCCGAAACTATGGCGGTGTGAAACTGGGGGTGAGGGGATTGATGGATGCATATTTTAATGTAGTGGATCAAACCGTGGCCAAATCCAGCTTAAAAAGCAGGATTCAGGTTGTTTGTGTTACGATTGATGTCAGGTATGAGTTTAATGACCCACTGCTCAATCAACTGGGACAGTTTCAGATCGACATTCAAGATACTGTCTATACCGATAAGGTCTCTCACCGTGTTGAGGTGGCAAAAAAGGATGGGGAAAAAGCAAAGGATCTGCTGGAACAATACCGGCTGTCCGGTTGCCTTGTATATAATGTAAGCCAGACCGGTTGAACCTTTTGTTTAAAAGGCGCCCTAAAGGTTGGTGATGATCATTTCCCAGTTGGATCTGAAACTGCCGTCCTGGTTACCATCCATTTCCATAACTCTGGCATGGCTGATGTCCTGGCTTAAAATAAGGTGGGAATGTTTGCCGTTTATTTTTGTACTGGCAAAGGCTTTGCCGGAGACGTCCAGGATCGGTTTCGGAGGATTGGCCTGGTTCAGCCTTTTTAAAGCAAATTTGTCCTTAACGCTGGCTTTTACAGCTTCGGCATTGTTGCTGATTTCCTGGCGGACCATTTTTAATCGGGTCTCTAAAAGCACCTTCCGATTTTTCAGATCATGAATTTTCTTTTGGGCCTCATCAAGGTTTTTTTGGAAAACAGCAGCTTTGCTGTCATTACCGGTTTCTTTGATTTGTGCTATCATGGAAAGGGTTCGTTGTTCTGACTGGTCAAAATTTTTCAATTTTTCATTGACCACAGTGAGTTCCGCTTCAACGTTGTCTTTTTCAAGGGAGCTTTTTTCAAGGATGTTCTGGCGTTTTTCTATGGCTTTGTCGATCGTTGCCAGCTCTTTTTCAAGATAGAGGGATGCTCCCACGGTTATGGCAGACGGTTTGGCTTTTTCAGAACCTATGGTGTAAACTTTGGCACCGCCTTTGGCACAGATAGAGGAGGAATATACCCGGCCTTTGCTTATGTCCAGTGTTCCTTCAATAATGATATCGGTGTCCACGATCTCTTTGACAATATTTAGATTTCCCATGCACATGGCATTGGAACGGTGGATGAAGCCGGCTTTGATGCTGCCTTTGGCTTCAATGGAGGATTCTGTCACGCCGTTCTGGATGAAAACATCACCCTGGGCTTTGACAATCCCGCCGTCTATGGTATTGGCAACCACATCAATGGCTTCAACCCTGAAACCGCTTTTGATGGAGCCGGTAATGTAAACATTCTTATCGAACTTTACGTGGCCGGTTGTGTAATCAACATCTCCTTCTATAAAGTAGGCTGAATTAACCGATATCTCTCCGCTCTGTTTTAATTTAGGATTGCCTTCGGCAGATGCGATCACCTGCAGGTCATCTGTCGACAGGTGAACTCCCTTGCCAAGGTTAAAGGAGACATCAACAGCTTCGATCTGGGGAATGACATCGCCATAGACGTTGACCCCGTCCTTTCCTGGTTTCGGTAGAATTTTTTCAGCAAGAACATCCCCTTCTGCCACAAACGGGATATCTCCCCTGTCCTTGAAGTCAATGGTCCCGTCTTCGGCCAGATTGCCGGCTTTGAGGTAATCTTGTTCGAACATATAGACAATCTGGGCATCCGTGCCGTCAATGGGTTTAAGACCGCTGGCCACTTGGAAAACCGTGTCCTGATACTTGGCCTGGCTGATAAAATTGCTTAACTCATCGTCATCGACAACCCCGTATATGATACCCACTTTTTCAAGCAGAAATTTAAGATCTGTCAGCAACATGCTGTGGTCAAAAGTTTTTGTCTTTTTAAAAAATGCTTTTAAGGCATCGTTCCGGATGTAAATAGTGACCTCCGGCTCACATATTTCTCTCATGTGGGTGGGATCGAACTGCTCATGGGCGTCAGCGGGTTGTTTGTCTTTTTTCGCATCAGTCCGGTTGTTGCCGTCACTCTCTTTGCGACCTGCAGCCTCGATTTTTTGTTTTTGAAGAATCAATTTCCGCTGCCGCTGGGATAACATGCCGGCGTCGACCAGCAGATCTCCGATCCGTGAGGTGTGGCCGGAACTTTTAAGGCGTGTCTGCTCTTCCAATGCAAGGTCAAGGTTGCTTTGTGTGATAAAATTAAATTCAATGGCCAGGGCGCCGAATCGGGTATCATCCTGTACTTTTGCAAAACTGAGACAGGCTTTTTTAAGCTGCCCCATATCCTGTACCGAAAGATAATTTTTAGACAACATCAATTTTAGAATGTCAATATCCGTGCCGTTTTTTTTTTAATATCGTGAAGAAGCTTGGTGTAGCTCTCCTTTGAAAGGAAGTTAAGGAATAGTGCTATTTTGACGATCAGCGAATTTCGGCGATCCAATCCACCATTTTTATGTACCATATACTTTTTTTATCCCGAAGTTTGTTTCACCCGTTTCCCTCATTGGTACTTAATATTCGCCAAGGTAAAGTGTCAAGAGAAATTGTGTTTTCGTCAGGCTGACACCAAATATGGACTTGACAACGCTACGTGATTCAGTATTATTAAATTTAAATTAACTATACTTAAAACGGTGGGTGAGATGAAAACAAAATTAGGGGCGCTCTTACGGGCGATAAGAAACGCCAGGCATTTAACCATCAAGGAAGTGACCGCCAAAGCGGGGATCAGCTCCAGCCTCCTGTCGCAGATTGAAAGAAACAGGATTTCTCCATCCCTGGATACACTGTTGCAGGTCCTGGAAGTATATGGTGTGCCACCCAATAAATTTTTCAAAGATTATGAAACACATTCCAAGGTAGAAATCATTAAAGAAGGAGACCGGGAAATCTACCAGAGAAAAGGTTTTAAATATGAAAAACTTTGCGGCGACAGCCAGGCCAAGGGCAATCATTCCTTTAATGCGTTTTTTATGGAGCTGGCACCGGGACAGCAGCGCGGCGATTCCGGTGACGGTCATCTGGGAAGAGAACTGGGTATTGTTGTCAATGGTACGGCAAACCTGGTCTATGGTCAGGAAACCTATGAGATCAGCAAAGGGGATTCTGTCTCTTTTTTTTCACAGATTCCCCATGTTATTGTCAATGAGTCCACAGACATTTTCCAGGCATACTGGGTGGTCACCCCGGCGGATGGAGAGGACTACTTCGGAGATAAATCTTAAAGTTGTCAGTTGTCAGTACTCAGTTATCAGCAAAGCAAAGAAAACTGAGATCAGACAATTGATAACTGATAACTGATAACTTTTATCGGAGATAAAAATATGGGAAAAACCATAGCAGAAAAAATTTTTGACGCCCACCTGGTGGATGAGCCCTTTGGTGACGTCAGCGTGCTTAATCTGGATGCCGTGTTTTGCCACGAAATTACAACGCCAACCGCTATTCAGGATCTGGTGGCCCGTGGTAAGGACCGGGTATTTGACAAAGATAAAATTAAGGCTGTTATTGACCATGTGACGCCGGCCAAGGATTCCAAAACCGCCATGCAGGGCAAAATACTAAGGCAGTGGGCCAAGCGGCACGGGATTAAAGATTTTTTTGATATCGGTAATAATGGTGTCTGCCATGCCATATTTCCGGAAAAAGGATTTGTAAGACCCGGGTACACGATTATCATGGGAGATTCCCACACCTGTACCCATGGCGCATTCGGAGCCTTTGCCGCAGGCGTGGGAACCACGGATCTTGAGGTGGGAATTCTCAAGGGCGTCTGTACCTTCAAAAAACCGGAAACCTATAAAATTGAAATTGTCGGCACCCTTAAATCCGGTGTTTTTGCCAAAGACATTATCCTTGATATTATCCGGGAGATATCTGTCAACGGCGCCACCAATATGGTCATAGAGTTTTGTGGCCCTGTTGTTGAAAATATGAATATGGACCAGCGAATGACCATTGCCAATATGGCGGTAGAGGCCGGTGCCACCAGTGGCATCTGCCTCCCGGATATGACAACGGTTGACTATCTGTGGCCCTTTATTAAAGAAGAATACAAGAGCAAACAGGATGCTCTGGACGCATTCAGCCGGTATCGTTCTGATCCTGATGCCGAGTATGCAAAAACAAAGGTTCTTGACGTCAGCATGCTTGAACCCATGGTGACCTTTGGGTATAAACCCGACAATGTTAAGCCGGTGTCCCAGATGGTCGGCACAAAAATAGATCAGGTATATATCGGTTCCTGTACCAATGGCCGGTATGAAGATCTTGAGATTGCCGCCGCTGTTTTAAAAGGAGAGACCATCAGTGAGAATGTCCGCGGTATTGTATCCCCGGCAACCCCCCACATTTTTTCCAAAGCCCTTGATGCCGGAATTATTAAAACTTTCATGGATGCCGGATTCTGTGTGACCAACCCGACCTGCGGGGCGTGTCTTGGGATGAGTAACGGCGTTCTGGCTGACGGGGAGGTGGCCGCTGCGACCACCAATCGTAATTTTAACGGCCGGATGGGTAAAGGCGGAATGGTCCATTTGATGAGTCCGGCAACTGCTGCGGCAAGTGCTATCTCAGGTGAAATTGCAAACTCAAGTCTTTTTAAAGGATAAGGGAACCAATCATGAAAGAATTTAAAGGCAAGGTCCTGTTTCTTGACCGCGCGGACATTAATACGGATGAAATCATTCCGGCCAGGTATTTGACGGAGATTGAAAAATCCGCCATGAAACCCCACCTTCTGGAAGATCTAAAGCTGGACGGGTTTGACGTTAAAAAGGATATTCAAGGGGTAAATGTTGTCGTTACCCGGGAGAATTTCGGATGCGGCTCTTCCAGGGAACATGCTCCCTGGGCGTTGGAAGTCAATGATATTAATCTTGTGATCGCCCCCAGTTTTGCACGGATCTTCCGGCAGAACATGTTCAATTGCGGCATGATCGCCATGGAACTTTCCAATGACCAGATTGATTTGCTTTTTGATACATTTTCAGGCAGTGATACCCACATCGCAGTTGATTTGGATGGTGCAAAGATTGTTGTACAATCGGCCGGCAAAAAGGAAACCATGGCCTTTTCCCTTTCGGGTTTTGATAAAAAATTGATCGAGACAGGCGGATGGGTTGAGTATGCGGACCAGCATTATTAGGGTATGATTATATACCCCTGGATGTGAAGGCGTTTGTCCTGCCTGCTGTTCCCCGGTGTCAGGAGAGGTGAAGCTGTTTTTGCCCCTATGGGGGGGACTGAAAAAGCAAATATCGTATCTTCCAAAGAGTGGACTTCAGGCGGGTAGGGTATAAATGGAGTCATCCGGAGACAGCGCAGGTAATGAATAAAATAGTCTGTGTCTTGCGCATTCCCGGTGAGGAGCAGATTCGGGAGTTCGGTGTGTATGATGATGCCTGAATAGGCTTCAAGGCCGGGCTTAGGAATCATTACAAAAAACTTGATCTAAATTGTTTCCAAAACCCCTTAAAAGACGGGCTGCTTACGGGTATTTTAAAAACAAAAGTTCACGTAAGGCAATGCACAGCTTTGCCCCTAAGTAATTTTGGAGCCGATCCTTAACTTCTGCCGCCGCTCCATTTCAGGCGGGTTTTCAATACATTGTAGTAAGACTGCTCTTCGAATGAGATCATCTGGATGTCATTGCGGCTCTTTTTGATAAAAATCTTATCCCGCGGATCCATCTCAAAGCCTTCCTGGCCGTCCAGGGTAAGGATCATATCCTCGGGGCTGCCTTCCAGCCGGATTTCTATTTTTGTTGAGTCCGGGATGATAAGGGGTCTGTTTGTCAGCGTAAAAGGACAGATGGGTGTTAAAATAATGGAGGGTACTGCCGGGTTAACCACAGGTCCGCCGGCGGCCAGGGAGTAAGCGGTTGAACCGGTGGGAGGACCGACAATCAAGCCGTCCGCCCGGTAGGTAGTCAGGTAAGTATTATCAAGATAAACAGCGCAGGAGGCCAGACGGGACAGGGCGGATTTATTTATCACGGCATCGTTCAGGACATCAACATCGATGATCTGTTTGTTGTTTCTGACCACCTTGATATCAAGACGGGTTCGCTGTTGGATAAAATAGTTGCCCTTAACCAACCTGTCCATGGCATTATAAAGCCTATTCTCAGTGGTTTCGGAAAGAAAGCCGACCTCACCGAATTTAACCCCCATCAACGGGATGTTTTTATCTTCGATAAAACGGGCCACACTCAAAAAGGTGCCGTCACCGCCTAGGATCACGATACATAAAAGATCGTCCGGGACATGGGAATTATCCGGTGCCCGGGCATCAATTACAACACATTGGCTGCCAAGGGTTTTTATCAATTCCTCGGCTTTTTTCTCTGCACGCTGGTCATTTTTTATCACAAGGCCGATTTTTTTAGCACTCATGGATCAATCTGCTGCCTCCTTGGTCCGTTGGTATTTTTATCAAAAACTTAAGTATTAGGAATCGTTACAAAATTACTTGATTTAAATTGTTTCCGAACCCCTTTAAAAGACAGGGCATTTTAAAAACAAAAGTTCACCTAAGGCAATGCACAGCTTTGCCCCGAAGTAATTTTGGAGCCGATCCTTAATGGGCTATGGCCCAATTTTCACCAACCCCGAAGTTGACCTTTAAAGGCACTTTCAGGGGATGAACCTGTTCCATGACTTGGGTTGCAAGCTCAATAAGCGTCTCTTTTTCTTCAAAAGGGGTTTCAAAGATGATTTCATCGTGCACGGAAAGAAGCATCCTTGATTTTAAATCATGTTTTTTAAGAGCGGCAGCCATTTTAATCATGGCTATTTTGATCAAATCGGCGGCACTGCCCTGGATCGGTGTGTTAATGGCAGCCCGCTGGGCGAAATTTCTCACATTGACGTTGGTGGCGTTGATGTCGTCCAGGCGGCGTTTTCTGCCGAAAAGCGTGTGCACTTCCCCGGTTTTTTTAGTCTCTTCAATGGTGTTGTCAATAAACCGCTTAACACCGGCATAGCGCTTGAAATAGTTGTCAATATAAGCATTGGCCATTTTGCGGCTGATGTTCAGATCATTGGCAAGCCGAAATCCGCTCATGCCGTATACAATACCGAAGTTGATGGCCTTGGCCTGGCTTCGCAGATCATCGGTAACAAATTCCGGCAGCACCTGGAAAACTTCAAGGGCGGTACGGGTGTGGATATCCTCGTTGTTTTGGAACGCGTCGATCAGGATCTCGTCCTCGGCGCAATGGGCCAGGATTCTCAGCTCAATCTGGGAGTAATCTGCTGAGATGAGTGTGTGGTTGTCTTCCGGGATAAACGCTTTGCGGATCTTTTTCCCTTCCGGTTTTCGGATGGGAATATTCTGAAGGTTCGGGTTGGAGCTGCTCAGGCGTCCAGTGACGGTGATGGTCTGGTTAAAGGAGGTGTGAATACGCCCGGTTTCCTGATGAACAAGTTGCTGCAGGGAATCCACATAGGTTGATTTGAGCTTGCCAAGAGTCCGGTATCGTAAAAGTTTTTTCGGCAGTTCATGATCCTGGGCCAGCTTGGTAAGGACCTCCACATCAGTAGAATACCCGGTTTTCTTTTTTGTCTTTTTAACCACCTTTAATTTCAGCTTCTCAAAAAGGATGGCACCCAGCTGCTGGGAGGAGTTTATGTTAAACCGTTCGCCGGCAAGATCGTAAATCTGTGTTTCAAGATCGATAAGCTCGCTTTCAAACGTTTTGGACAACAGGCTCAAAAAAGACTGGTCTACCTTGATGCCGGCCATTTCCATCTTTGCCAAAACGGAAACCAGCGGGATTTCAATGGTATGCATCAATGATTCAAGGTCGTTTTCCTTGATCTGTTTTTTAAAGTTTAAATAGGCCATGAAGGTCAGGTCTGCGTCTTCACAGGCATAATCAACGGCCTGGGAGATGGGTACCTGGTTAAAGCTGATCTGGTTTTTTCCTTTGCCGGCAACCTGTTCATAGGAGATGGTTTTATAACCGAACAGGTTCATGGCAATGACATCCAGGCTGTGCCTGCGGACCGCAGGGTTCAGCAGATAGGAGGCAATCATGGTGTCAAAGTGAATGCCGTCAAGGTTAATGCCGAAACGGGACAACACGATCATGTCGTACTTGATGTTCTGGCCCACTTTTAAAATGTCCGGGTTCTCCAGCAATGGTTTGAAAATCCGGATGATCTCTTCTTTTGACGGCTGTTCGTGTTCGTCGGGAAAGGTATGGCCCACGGGGATATAAAAGGCCGCGTTCTCCTTGTAGGAAAAGGACAGGCCCACAAGGTCAGCCTGGGTCGGGTGTTTGGAGGTGGTTTCCGTATCAAGGGCAAACACACCTTTGTTTTCAAGGACATGGGCCAGCTTTTCCATCTCTTTGACAGAGGTGATCAGTTTGTATATTTTTTCTGATTTATCGGCGCTTTGGGCGAATTCTGCGGCCAGGGCTTTAAATTCCAGCTCCTGAAACAGTTCAAAGGCTTTTTTTGTATTAAAGGCTTCAAGTTTAAAAGAGGCCACCTCTTTTTGGACAATAACATCGGTGTCGATGGTGGCAAGTTTCCGGCTCAGCTGAACAATTTCTTTGCTGCTGCTTAAGTTTTTATGCAGCTTTTTTTTCTTTTTAAGGCTGTCCAGATTGTCGTAGATATTATCAATTGAGCCAAATTCCGATATTAGTTTGATGGCTGTTTTCGGACCGACGCCTGCCACACCGGGGATGTTGTCGGCACTGTCTCCGGCAAGCCCTAAAATATCGATAAACTGCTTGGGTTCGATCCCCATGTCATCTTTGACTTTCTGACTATTGGTAACCGTATCTTTCATGGGGTCCCACAGAGTGCACCGGTCGGTGATCAAT
Source organism: uncultured Desulfobacula sp. (assembly GCA_964562385.1). Lineage (GTDB taxonomy): Bacteria > Desulfobacterota > Desulfobacteria > Desulfobacterales > Desulfobacteraceae > Desulfobacula. Next base: position 16,317 of record CAZLTD010000042.1, on the reverse strand, counting down.
TGAATAAAATCCTTGTCTCCGGTCACCATGACCACATCAAAATCGTTTTCCTGGGCAATCCTGGCATAGGTGCCCACAAGATCGTCCGCCTCAAATCCCGGTTTTTCCACAATGGGAATGTTCAGCGCTGAAATCATGCGTTTGATGTCCGGAATCTGGATGGCCAGTTCTTCGGGCATGGGGGGGCGGTTGGCTTTGTACTGGTCATAAAGTTTATGCCTGAATGTCGGCCCTTTTACATCGAACATGACCACCGCATATTCCGGGGCATTATCCTTTAACAGTTTTAAAAGGATCCGCGTGAACCCGAATGTGGCATTGGTCGGGTGGCCCTGGGAAGTGTTCAGACTTCTGATGGCGTGGAATGCCCGGTAAAGAAATGCACTGCCGTCAATAAGGAATATTTTTTTAGATGGGGACATAATTAACCTTTTGTAGGGTTGAATTTTTCATCAATCACAGGCATATATACTATCTTTTTAGACAAAGGAGAAGTATATTCGTGTGACGAGAGAAAAACAGAGCAAAACAAGACAACGACGACGCAAAAGAAGAGAAAAACAATGCCATTGCTGCAGGGAAACGTTCACGTTCTGCTGGCAGTGCCGGTGTGGATTTTCAATGTGTCAGGCCTGCATGTATGAAAATCAATGGGGCCTGACATGCAATGGTATTACCTGGCAGTGTCCGGATTGCGGAGAGCAGAACGGCTATGGAAATCAATAATATTTTAAAGTTATCACTGTTCAGTTGTCAGTGTTCAGTATTTGTGTTGACCCTGATTTTACCGCTTGAATATCATGCCAACTTGACATAATAATTTATCCAAAGATATTTGATATTTTATTCATAGACTTGACTATTGGGTTTTAAGAGATGCATTTTTTAAATTGCGGAGTCATCGGTTTTAGCTGAAAACTGATGACTGAAAACTGATGACTTTTACAGGAGGGATCATGGCACAAAAAATCAAGGTAGGGGCCTTAATTTCAGGCGGCGGAACAAATCTCCAGGCAATTATTGATGCATGCGCGGCAGATGATATCGATGCTGAAATTGTTTTTACCGGATCGGATGTTCCCGGTGTCAAAGGGCTTGAACGTGCCCAAAAAGCAAATATTGAAACCTTTGTGGTGGATTATGGGAAGATTATCCAATCCCTGAAATCAGACGGGATTACCGATAAAGAGCTGCCTGCGGATTTTGATATTGAAGAGATAAAACAAAAACAGCAGCTGGTTGAAAGCAGCGCCTCTCAAAGCCAGGTTGATTTCTTTTTAAAGAGCCGGGCCATCGCGGAAAAAGAGCTTTTAGACCGTATCCTTTCCTATGATATGGACCTGCTGGTTCTGGCCGGATTTATGCGTGTGCTCACGCCCTATTTTATTGACAGAATTAACACACAACCCGGTAAATATAAAATTATGAATATTCATCCGGCACTGCTGCCTTCTTTTCCGGGAACCGACGGGTACGGGGATACATTTAAATATGGATGCAAAATCGGTGGCTGTACCGTCCACTGGATTGATTACGGAGAAGACACAGGACCCATCATCGGTCAGAAAGCGTTTGAAATTGAAGATGGCGACAGCCTGGATGATATTAAGAAAAAAGGGCTGAAAAAAGAGTGGGAACTGTATCCGGCATGCATCCAGAAGTTTGCCAAAGGGTTGTAACCCGAAAGTTTAATAATGACCCCAATGGCCTAAAAGAGATAACGATAGTGTTGCCAAGGGCTTGCCAGTAATTGTACCAGATCCGGGGTGGGGTTTTTGAAAACGTTCATCAGGCAGCCAGAAAGGAATCCGCCATTTTGACGGCATCAAAATAGAAACCAGGCAGTTTTTGTTCTGCCTTGGTGCCGCTTAAAAGGCTGAAGAACTTGTTCTGCCAGTCCCCGTGCTCAAGGCAGGTGACAATTTTGAGTATTTTATTAAAGTTTTTGTCCCTGCCCAGCAAAGCGGTTTTTATTTTATCTGCAAACTGGATGTTTTCCAGGATATCTCCCATCTGCCTGTCCAGCATGGCGTCCATGCAGGAGAAAAGTCCCAGGGTAAACAATTCGTCTGTTGTAAATGGGGTTTTAAAAATCCTGCCGCATTGTTCACACATCCTGGCACGGATGATACTGGATCTGAACAATTCATTGGGCTTGCCCTCGTTCAGGGCAGAGGCGACAACCACATTGATGAAGCGCTTAAGTTCATCCACGCCCATAAAGGTAATCGCGTCTTTGACCGTGTTGATGGGGGTTGGCCGGTTGAAATAGGCGGAATTTATAAATTTTAACAGCTTAAAAGATATGGAGACGTCAGCTTTAATCAGGGAAGCGATTTTTGTAAGATCCGGGTTGGATCGACCGGCTTCATTGATCAGGTTCATCTGGGTCATTTGATTGGATGAGATCTCTTTTTTAGACAATACCTCAGGTTTTGAGAAAAAATAACCCTGAAACAGTTTGAATCCCATCTCTTTTGCCAGCTCGAACTCTTCATAGGTCTCAACTTTCTCAGCCAGCAGAGTGATATCATGATTTTCCCGGATGTCAGCAACAATCTCGGTCAGTGTATCAAGCGGGGTGGCAATGAGATCAAATTTAATGATCCGGCACAAGGCCATCATCGGAGCGAATTTTTCATGATAGATAAAGTCATCCAGCGCGATGTTAAACCCCTTTTCTTTGAACAGGGCAAGGGCATCGATGATCTCGGGCTCCGGTTCAATGTCTTCCAGCACTTCAATGATGATATGCCGTTGCGGGAATAAGAGCGGGGTTTTCTGGAGGATTAATTCTCGGGTAAAATTGATCAGTCCGGGTTTGTCTCCAAGAATATCTTTCAGCTCAAACGAAAAAAAGGTGCTTGAAAGCACTTTTGATGTGGCAACATCACCGTCAATATCCGGGAAGGCGTTTTCAAGACCCTGCCGGAAAAGCAACTCATAACCAAATATTTTTCTGCCTGTTGTAAAAACCGGTTGCCGTGCCACAAAAACATCCATCTATTTGACACCCTGTTGAAGATTAATAATTGGCATGAATTCTATAGTATTCAATGTTGGAAAAGCAATGAAAAAAGAGTATAGTCAATTTATACATTTTCCCACAACTCGATTCAACCTTAATGTTACGAAATCTTGGAACTTGTCTTGACGATATAAATAAGGCGGTTTTTTAGTTCTATGGAAACGCAAAATAACATATCACATTGTCCGGCAACAGGGCTCCCTCTGGAGAAACCCGGGGACTGGTTCGACCACAGGATCGGTAACTATACTTTTTCATACAGCAAGGTAGGCGAGTCAATTGTTTTTGTGGCCAATCGCGGGGATATGAAAGAGTTCAGTGTGGAGACCCACTATAAATTGCTGCACGCGTTTGCAAAAAGAACCGGTGTTGTCTATCCGTTGATAGAGATCCGCGATATCCGGGAGTTAAAGGGAAAACCCCCATCCAGTGAAATGAAAAAACAGAAAACCTATTTTATCGAGCATCAGGATCTGTTTGCCGGATTTATCATGTGCAATGTGCCGTTCTGGCTGAGAGCCGTTGTCCAGGCAGCACTGAAACGGTACAAGGTGTCCATGGAGTTTGTCGTCTGCAAAACCCAGGAAGATGCCCTGGCCAATGCCAGGCGGCTCCTTGAGAAAATTCCTTTGATTTCAGATGATGCGCCGGACAGGGATTATATATTTGATATGCTGGAGTTCCGGCCTCAATGGCAGTTCGAGGATGTTGAAAAAAAGATATACTATCATAATGCTGTGATCCCGGGGAAAATTTTTTATTCGCGTATTCAGGCCAAATATCTGGGCCTGGATGACTTTATTCGCATCGCTCCCTTTTTTGAGAAGGTGTTTGAGGATGGGATGCTGACAGGCACTCAATATATCCGTATCGTTGACTACAGCCGGGTGCACAAGTCCTCTATAAAATTAAGGAAAGCCTATGCACAGATGCAGATTCGGCTGCACGAAAAATATCATTGTTCGCCCGGTATTACCTACATCTGCGGTGCAAATCTATTTATAAAAACTTCATTGAAACTGTTTTCAACTTTTGTAAAGCATCGGTTCGTCTTCCTGGAGACGGTTGAACTGGCATTTGACCGGATTAACCTTCAGCTTCACAATAGATATAAAGATCAGGTTATCCCGGTGAGTCAGGGAGATATAGAAGAAATAAACAATCTTTGCGGGATGCTTGTCTGGGATGAAGAAGAGGCCAAAAAAGGCAGCGAAATACAGGTGTCAAAAGATAACCGGTTATATGAGCTTTATGAGACCATCTCCCTGGTCCGCAGGGATCTTGTGGCGCTGCGGCAGCGTGAAATCGCCCAGGCCGAAGCGTTGAGAAAAGCCCTGAAAGCCGCCAAGGCTGCCAATCAGGCCAAAACAGATTTTTTGGCCAACATGTCCCATGAGCTTCTTACCCCGTTAAACGGGATCACCGGAATGCTGGAACTGGTTTCAGATACCGGTCTGTCAGATGAACAAAAGGAATATACAGATACGGCCAGATCCTGTGCCGACCAGTTGCAGAGTCTTGTAAGCGATATTTTTGATTTCATGAGATTGACCCGGGGTGAATTAAACACGGAAAATAAGAAGTTTCACCTGGATACGGTGATGACGTCACTTGAAAGCAAGATTGCACAAAAATTAAAAGAAAAGGAGATCGTATATGGGTATACGATCGATGAGAATGTTCCCAAAGAGCTGTATGGGGATCCAGATAGCCTGACCAAAATACTGCACCATCTTATCGGGAATTCCCTTAAATTTGTTGAAAAAGGATCCATCGGCCTGCACATCACAGGACAGGATGAAACACCGGAAAAGATCAGTCTACTGTTTGAGGTTACCGATACCGGGGTGGGTATCCCGGAGGAGAAACAATCCGGCCTGTTTGATATGTTCACACAGGCAGATACATCGACCACAAGAAGATATGAAGGTGTTGGTATGGGGCTGTCAATCACCAAGCAGCTTGTGGATCTGCTTGACGGTGATATCGGGTTTGACAGCCGGGAAGGGTGCGGCAGCCGTTTCTGGTTCCGGGTGGATTATAAAATACCAAAGGCTCCAGACACAAAAAAGTTTGGTGTCACTAAACAAGAGCCGGAGAACAAAGGCAATACCCCGCTTCAGATCCTGATTGTGGATGACAACCGGATGAATCAAAAAGTGGCCGGGAAAATGCTTGCAAAAATGGGGCACAAAACAGCCCTGGCCGATAATGGTCAACAGGCAGTACAGATGTTTGCGCCTGGAAAATATGATCTGATCTTCATGGATCTGCAGATGCCGGTCATGGATGGTGAAGCCGCGGCTAAAAATATCAGGATCATTGAATCAAAAACAAAAAATCACACACCGATTATCGCGCTGTCGGCAAATGCCACGAAACAGGCCCAAAAGACCAGTCTTGCCTCCGGTATGGATGCATTCATGACCAAACCTTTGAAAAAAAAGGTGCTGCAAAAGGAGCTTAAAAAGTTTATCCAGTAAATGATTTCATCACTTAGGGAGGGGATATGGGCAGCATAATAAAGAAATTGATTGTGTTAACAATTGTTTTCTGGGCGGTGACCGGACTGTTTACCTCATCAATGTCTATGAACCTGGTCTATTTGACGGAACATTACCCCCCGCATAGCTACATTGAGGAGGGCCGTTTGACAGGTGCGGCGGTTGAGGTGCTTGCATTGATGTGGCAGCGGTTGGGGATAGACCACGATGTCTCACAGATAAAGACAGTCCCCTGGGCGCGGGGGATGAAAAGAATCAAAAGCGAACCCAATATTGTCCTGTTCGGAATGGGGTACTCACCGGAACGGATGGAATTTCTCAACTGGGTGGGACCTTACTATTCCCATTCATTATATCTGATCGGGAAAAAGGGACAGGACTATAAAATAAGGACCCTTGATGATGCTGCCCGGTACCGGGTGGGCGCGGTCCGGGAGGATATGGGTCACGGAATACTTAAAAAAGAAAAATTCCCCATGAGTTCGGTGGAATTGAGCAATACGCTGAAATCCCTGCTGAAAAAATTGAAAGCCGACAGACTTGACCTGGTCTGCTATATGGGGCCAGTTGCATTTGGTGCCATGCCGGCCTACGGGCTTGATCCTGAAAACTACGTTCGTGTCTTTGAGGTGTTTAAGTTTAAATCGGGATTCGGATTCAGCAAAGGAGTGCCCAAGGAAACCATTAACGCCTTTCAGAACACCTTAGACGCATTGGTAAAAGAAGGGGAGATCCGGCAGATACTTGAAAAATACGATCTGAGATAACCGCTTTCAATGTTTTGTTGATAGCGTAGGCTAAAAGGCTAATTAATCAGCTTGAGCATCAAAGGAACCGCGGTCCAGGTGCCGATGGCAGATCCCAGATTTGTAAAAATCACAACAAGCAGAATCCGTGTGACATTGTTTTTCCAGAACCCTTTAATGGAACCGATGTCATGGGGAATGGATTCAAGATCTTTGACTTTGGGTTTTCTGGAAAAAGCCTCTACAAGTCCTGATACCCACCCTGCAGCTATCATGGGATTTAACGATGTCAAAGGGGCCGCAATAACGGAAGAGATGATGGTAAAGGGATGGGCAAATGCAAGGATTGCCCCGATGCCGGCGAAAATACCATTGGCGGCAATCCAGATCCAGATCATGTCTGTACCGGCATTTTTCCCCTCCATTAAGAAACCTGCGGCAAATATGGCAACGATGGCGGCCGGCAGCCCCCACTTTAATATTTTGCCAGTATTCCCAGCCAGAGGGATGGTGTTTAATTCAATTAAATCAATGGGGATGTCTTCGTTAATGTACCGCTTAATCCCCGGCGCATGGGCAGCCCCCACCACGGCCACAATTTTTTCACCCGGGGCGGACCGGATCTTTTGGGCCAGAAACTGATCTCTTTCGTTGATCAGTGATTTTTCAATAATGGGATGGGTTTTTTTGACATCGGCTAAAAGGGTCTGCAGGATATCTTCCTGCTTCATTTTTTCAATGTCGTCTTCTTCAATCTCATCGGAAGCGCCAAAGGAGAATATCAATGAGACCATGAGTTTTAATTTTTGCCAGAAACTCATCCCGCGCCAGACCCGTGACAGGGTCGTCTGGATTTCCCGGTCCGATGGAACCACCTGGGCGCCGATTTTTTCAGCTGTATCAATGGCATTAATCATTTCCTGGCCGGGCTTGATGTCAAATTTGTCCGCCATTTTTTTCTGGAACGAAGCCAACAGAAGATTGATGAACAGCAGCAGGGCTTTTTTCTCTTTGATGACTTTGACGATATCCATGTTGCGCCATCGGTCGGCATCCTTGATCGAGGCCAGTCGGGTATTGCATAGTTCAACGCAAACCGTATCCGGCTGTTCCTCATTGATGGTTTCTTCAACAAGAAGAGCACTCTGTCTGGATACATGGGCGGTCCCGATTAAAATGATCTCTTTGCCCTTATATTCAAGCGTGTCGACCATCCGGTCTTTTTTTGGTGCGTTTTTTACTGGGGTGTCCATGAGTGCTGTGCCCTTTTTATGTTCATATTTAAATCGAAGGTATTATAACCATTATCTTGTTTCTGGCAATACAAAATCTTGACCTGTATACCGGGTTCTGGTATTCAAACCGGTATGAAATCCATTGATGAACAAATATTGAGAACGGCAAAAGAGATTATTGTCAAGTTCATTGAAATGGGGCGGCTGTCTCCTTCGAACATGCACGAATCTTTCAAGGATGTCTATACGACAGTGAATGAAACAGTGAAACAACATGTAGAAAAGCCCCCTGCATCACATGAAACCAAAACCAAAAAATAATTTTGCCATCATACATTCTGGTGTCCGGCAGGGAGTGATGAAAGGCTGGAGCGGTTTTGTCTGGCTTTTAAAAATCATACTCCCCATCTCCTTTGCCACCACCCTTCTGGTGCATTTCGGGGTGATTTGCAAACTGGATTTTTTGTTAACCCCGGTCATGAACTGGTTGTCGTTGCCGGCATCTGCGGCGATAGTGCTGGTGATCGGACTTTTTACCGGGATCTACGGAACCGTGGCAGCACTGGCCGTCATGCCGTTTGCCATGGAGCATATGATCCTGATCGCAGTGTTTACACTGATTTCACATAATCTGATCCAGGAAAGTATCGTCCAGGGGAACAGCGGCATTAATGTTTTTTTTGCTGCATTTTTCAGATTGTTTATGGCACTTGTCGTTACCTTTGCCTGTGGTAAAATTATGGGGGTGACACCCCAAACAGGCGGTATCCAGGCATCCGGGGCCTTGCAGGCCTCTTCTGCCACATTTATCGAGATGACCATTTTGTGGGGCCGTTCCACCGGCAAACTGATACTCCAGATTTTCTGTATTATCATGCCGCTCATGATTATTCTGGAATTGTTCAAAGCATTTAATATCATCGGATCCATTACCCGTTTGATCACCCCTTTTCTCACGGTAATGGGACTTGACAAATCCTGCGGCATGCTCTGGTTGACAGCCTCGGTTTTCGGGCTGGCTTACGGGGCAGCCGTTATTGTTGACGAGACACGGACAAATAGATATTCAAAAGAAGAGTTAACCAAACTGCACCTGTCCATTGGTGTGAATCATGCCATGATCGAGGATCCGGCGCTTTTTCTCCCCCTGGGACTGCCGGTATTCTGGCTGTGGATTCCGAGGTTTATTGCCGCCATGCTGTCGGTGTGGCTGTATACGGTTTTTCTGTTTGCAAGGAGGCATTATGCTCAGCGAGCTGGCCATAAAAAACTTTGCGATCATTGATGATTTAAGAATTTCCTTTCAAAAGGGGTTGTCCGTGCTCACCGGCGAAACCGGGGCTGGAAAATCCATGATTCTCTCTGCAGTGAATCTGCTTTTGGGATCCCGGGCATCGGCGGATATGGTCCGGGCAGAATGTGATTCTGCTGAGCTGGAGGCCTGTTTTGATATTGCCAAAGGGTCGCACGCCTATAAGATCCTCAAAGAACAGGGAATGGAAACCGCCGACGGCCTGATCGTCAGGCGCGTGATATCCGCTTCGGGCAAAAGCCGGGTGTTTATCAATTCCCGGGCCTCCACCCTGGAATTGTTGAAACAGGTTACCGCCAACCTGGCCGGAATATCCAGCCAGCATGCCCACCAGGGATTGTTAAAAGAAGAAAACCACATGGATATTCTGGATGATTTTGCAAATACCGGTTTTTTAAAAGAGGAGGTAAGGCAATTATTTCTTTTCCTGGACCCGTTAAAAAAAGAGCAGGAAGCGCTCATCACCCGGCTGGAAGAAAAAAGAAAAGAGCAGGGTCTGGTCGCCTTCCAGGTTGAAGAGATAGAAGCTGCGGCCATTGAACCCAATGAAGATGAGACCTTGGAAAAAAAGCGCCAGGTACTCTTAAATGCCGCAAAAATATTTGAAGCGGTCAATGGTACCATCCATGAAACCCATGACCGGGAAGGATCGGTGATTGAACGGCTGTCACAGATCAATCACCGGCTGGAAACGGTATCCATGGTGGATGAAAGGCTTGAAAAAATTTGTGACAGGCTCTCATCCACGGTATTCGAACTACAGGATATGGTGGGGGAGTTAAGGGATGTTTCTGACACCATTGATCTGGACCCGGCCTCCCTTGAGACACTTGATCAGCGACTGGACCTGATTTCAAAACTAAAGCGTAAATACGGCCCCGGCCTGGATCAGCTTTTTGAGACATATGATGATTTGCAACAGCAACTGGACCGCGTGACCGGCATTGAAAAGCAGATCCGGGGCAATGACAAGAAAATCAAACAGATCTCTGCCACGCTTAGTGATAAAGCTCTTGAGTTGTCCTCCCTAAGGCAGGCTGCTGCCCAAAAGTTATCTGGTGCCGCCAAAAAGGAACTGGCAGCGCTTGAGATGGAAAAGGCTGTGTTTGATGTCCTTTTTTCAAAAAAAGATGCCAAAGGTGCAGGCGATATTGCCACGCCAGGGGGTGATAAAATAGGTCCTTTTGGCATTGACAGGATACAGTTTTTGTTAAGCCCCAACCCCGGAGAATCACTCAAGCCGCTGGCAAAGATTGCATCCGGCGGAGAATTGTCCAGAATTGTCCTTGCCTTAAAGGCGGTGCTGTCTAAAACGCAGTCCCTTGAAACCCTGGTGTTTGATGAGGTGGATGCAGGGATCGGCGGGGCAACATCGGAAAAGGTAGGGTTGAAACTCAAAAAACTGTCCCAGTCCCAGCAGGTCATCTGCATTACCCACCTTGCCCAGATTGCAAAATATGGTGCCCACCAGTTCAGGATTTTAAAAGAGGTGGTGAAAAATAGGACCTGCACCCGCATTATTCCCTTAAAAGACCGACAGTCCCGTGTGGATGAAATCGCCCGAATGATCGGGGGGGCGCAAATTTCTGAGGCCACACGAACCCACGCTGAAGAGTTGCTTGATAAAGCCATATCTTGACAAATTAGTCAATGTTGTTAAATTAGAAGTTTCTCAAAAGTTTAACGAACAGGAGTAGTTATGCCAATATATGAGTTTAAATGCACGAAATGCGAATCGTTTTTTGAAGTTATCGTCATGGGATCAGATGATAAAAATATCGGATGTCCCGAATGCAAATCCGAAGAATTTGAACGGGTGGTCTCCAAGACCAACTTTAATATGGGCAGTGGCACGTCTGGTGGGAAATCAGCCGGTGTCCAGACACAGGAACGATCCTGTTCAGGGGGATCCTGCAAAACCTATACAGTCCCGGGTGAAACAAAATAGTTTTTATTTTGTGCCGCGTTCATATCTTAGATGTTCCTTCCCGATAGTATCGGATGTACTCAGTCAAGCCAGGTAAAGGAGGCAGTGATGGAAGACGTTGTAAAATTGTTGGTAAATGGTAAAGAACTTGAACTTCCCGTGATTCAGGGGTCTGAAGGCGAAAAGGCTATAGACATAAGAAGCCTTCGGAACAATACCGGCTATATTACATATGATCCGGGGTACGGCAACACCGGTACCTGCAGAAGTGCCATTACCTATATGGATGGAGAAAAAGGGATTTTAAGATACCGTGGTATCCCCATTGAACAACTGGCGGAGCATTCCACCTTTGTGGAGACTGCTTTTCTGTTGATTACAGGAGATCTGCCCACGCGGGACGAACTGACAAGAACCAGTGTGCTTCTCAATGATTTTTCTCCGCTGCATGAAAATATGAAGGCGTTTTATCAGAACTATCCTCCCAAGGCACATCCAATGGGGATTTTATCCGCCATGGTCAATGCCATGAGAAGCTTTTATCCGGAATTGATCGATATCGAAGAGGAGATGAATAAGACCTATCTTCGTTTGATTTCAAAGATCAGAACCATGGCAGCCATGGCCTACCGGATATCTTTAGGGGAACGCGTGGTCTATCCCAGGCCTGATCTCTGCTATTGTGCCAATTTTTTAAACATGATGTTTGACAGCACCGTGATTCCCTACACGGTTGATGATGACCTGGTCCGGGCATTGAACGTTTTCTGGATTCTCCATGCCGATCATGAGCAAAATTGTTCCACCACAGCGGTCCGGGTGGTGGGAAGCGGGAAGGTGAATATCTATTCAACCATATCCGCCGGTATCTCGGCGTTGTGGGGACCGCTTCACGGCGGCGCCAATCAGGCGGTGGTCAATATGCTGGAAGCCATTCACAAACAGGGGCTGACCGTGGATGAGTGTGTGGCAAAGGCAAAGGACAAAAATGATCCGTTCCGGCTGATGGGATTCGGTCACAGGGTTTACAAGACCTACGACCCCCGTGCCAAGATCATGAAAAAGATGTGCGACAAGGTACTGGCCAAGGTTAAAAGAAAAGATCCCCTGCTGGATATTGCACGACAGCTTGAAGAAAAAGCCCTTGAAGATTCCTACTTCGTAGATAAGAATCTGTATCCCAATGTTGACTTTTATTCCGGTATTGTCCTGCGCGCCATGGGGATTCCCACCAACATGTTTACCGTCATGTTTGCCATCGGCCGCCTGCCCGGCTGGATCTCCCAATGGAAAGAGGATGTGGCAGATCCTGAGATGAAAATATCCAGACCCCGGCAGATTTATTCGGGAAGGGTTTTGAACGATTATATCCCCGTTGACCAGCGGGGTTAAGAACACCGGTCATGGTGCAGGTCATTGCACACCGGGGGGCCAGGAGCCTGGCCCCGGAAAACACTTTGGCTGCGGCCCGGCGGGCGTTTGAGCTGGGAGCGGATCTGTGGGAAACCGATGTGCAGCAAACCTGTGACGGTCATCTGGTATTATTTCATGATCAAACCCTTGAACGGTGTACCAATGTGGGCACCGTTTTTCCTGACCAAGAGAATAATTCCTTATCCCAATTCGATCTAAAACAGCTTGGCAGGCTTGATGCCGGCTCCTTTTTTTGTGACCATGATCCCTTTGGGCAGATCGCAAAAGGCCGGGTTCCTAAAGAGGCCCTGGCCGGGTTCGCCATAGAACCCATTCCCACCTTGGATTCGGCACTTGCATTTACAAAAAGTAAGAAATGGAAAGTCAATCTTGAACTCAAATCTTATCCTGGGCAAGACACGGGTGAATCCCTGCCTTTAAAAATCATCCGGGCGTTGGAACAATGTGGGATCGACAAGGGGAACGTTGTGGTCTCCTCTTTTTATCATCCCTGGCTGGACTTCATACTGGCAAATGATCCGGATATAGAGGTTCAGGCGCTTGTGGGAGAAGATGATTCCACCTCTCTGGATTTCGGAGATTTCAGGTTTCACACCTATAATATCAATACCGATCTTGTCACAAAGCAGCAGATTAATGACCTGAAAAAAAGAGGCAAGACCATCAATCTTTTTACCGTGAATGAGCCCCGGGCCTTTAATGTGTTCTGCGATATGGGGGTGGACGGCATTATTACAGATTTTCCCCAGGTGTTCGTTGATAGCGTTGTTAGTCGTTAGCTGTTAGCTTTAGTCTGAATATTTATCTCAGTTTTGATCCTGAGAATATGTTATAAGAAATAAGATACCATATAAAAATTTCAGGGAGAATAAGGATGCCTTTGAAAAAAAAAGGAAACAACCCCAATCTGACTGTCACAGAAGCACTTCGCCTGAAAAAGGACCGGGAAAAAACGTATCGGGAAAAAGCACTAAAGCTTTACCCCTGGATATGCGGCCATTGCGGGCGCGAATTCGAGGGGAAACGTCTGCGTGAATTGACTGTTCACCATAAAGACCACAACCATGACAACAATCCGCCAGATGGCAGCAACTGGGAGCTTTTATGTATTTATTGCCATGACAATGAACACTCACGGGATCAGGTTGCCGATGTCCTTGACCAGGATGCACCGGATATTTCATCAGAAAGTGGCAAAGGGGCCAACCCGTTTGCCGGGCTCGGTGATCTATTAAAAGGGAAGTTGCCCGAATAGTTTAAATATTATTTAGTGTTATCAGCAAATGATCCTGTGAGGACTCGTCTGATCAAAGCGCATCAGATAATTCATGGGGTACATGAAAAACAGAGAACTGCCCGAGGATATATTTACCCTCAGTTTTTGCTTGGTTAACGGTTCGAGCGCCGTTTTAAAATTATCTAAAAAACGATTCAAATTCCTGTATCACCTGTTCAATATCCTTTTTTGAAATATCCAGGTGGGTGACCAGGCGCACCGGGTTGGCCATGTCGATGATAATCCCTTTTTCTTTCATCTGTTCTACCAATACCGTCATGTCAGCTTTGATATCTGCAAAGACAATATTGGTCTGCACACTGGTCATATCAATTGAAATCTGATCCAGTGTATTGAGTTTTTGGGCCAGTTCCCTGGCGTTGTCATGGTCATGTTTTAATAGCTTTGTATTGTTGTTAAGGGCATATATGCCGGCGGCAGCCAGAAATCCGGCCTGGCGCATGCCACCGCCTAAAACCTTTCTCCAGCGCCGGGCTTTTTTAATGGCGGTTGCAGATCCGCATAAAACAGATCCCACCGGTGCTCCAAGCCCCTTGGACAGGCAGCAGGAAATCGTATCAAAATATTGGGTAATATCTTTGACATCACAGTCTGATTTGACAGCGGCATTGAAAATCCTGGCCCCGTCCAGATGCAGTTTTAAGCCGTGTTGGTCAACAAAATCTCTGGCTTTTTCAAGATACGCCAAGGGCAGCACCTTGCCCATGTGGGTGTTTTCAAGGCAGAGCAGCCGGGTGTTGGCAAAATGGAAATCATCCGGTTTGATCAGGGGTTTTACTTTTTCAAGATCCAGCGTTCCGTCCGGTTCGGGGATCAGGGGCTGGGGCTGGATACTGCCAAGGACGGCGGCTCCGCCGCCTTCATACAAATAGGTGTGTGCCTTTTGTCCCACGATATACTCGTCCCCACGCTCACAGTGGACCAGCAGTCCTAGAAGATTGCTCTGGGTACCGCTGGAACAGAAGATGGCCGCTTCGGTGCCCAGCAGTCCGGCAGCCAGTTTTTCCAGTTCGTTAACTGTCGGGTCCTCTCCATAGACATCATCACCGACCTTTGCATTCATCATGGCATTCAGCATTTCTCCGGATGGCCGGGTGACAGTATCGCTTCTCAAATCAATGGTTTTCATGGGTTTTTATCCTTGTTCGTGCATATCATTGTTTTTAATCGTGTTCAGACCGTTTTTTAGATGTAGGACGTAAGCGGTGTTTATGGCAAGCAAAATATCTGCAACACGTCAATGTCTATCGGAAATATGAGACCGCACAATATCTTGAAAAAAGCTTTGAAACCTGCCATTAATATCACCATCCATAACCGGAAATAAATATAAGGAAGAAAAATGAAACCACAGGAAACAATCGTCGGATTCATCGGGCTCGGGGTAATGGGGCAAAGTATGGCAGGCCATATCCTGTCAGCCGGATATAAGCTGCATGTCTACACCCGTACCCGGCAGTCTGCACAGGATATTATCGAAAAAGGGGCTGTCTGGGAAGATAGTGTCGCTGACTTAAGCGGTAAATGTGATGTGATTATCACCATTGTCGGGTTTCCCAAAGATGTGGAAGAGGTCTATTTCAAAGAGGGCGGCATTATCCATAATGCCCCCAAAGGCACCGTTGTTATCGATATGACCACCTCCAGTCCGGATCTGGCAAAAAAGATATTTGACCTGGGCGCTCAAAAGGATGTGTATGCCCTGGATGCCCCGGTATCCGGGGGGGACATCGGGGCGAAAAATGCCACCTTGTCCATCATGGTGGGCGGGAAGGAAGAGGCGTTTGAAAGAGTGCTCCCGCTGTTTGAGGTCATGGGTAAAAATATTGTTTACCAGGGGGGTGCCGGGTGTGGCCAGCACACCAAAATGGTCAACCAGATGGCGATCGCTGCCGGTATGGTCGGCGTGTGTGAGGCCATTGCCTATGCTAAAAAATCGGGACTGGATCCTGAAACCGTGCTCAAAAGTATCGGTTCCGGGGCGGCCGGGTCCTGGTCTTTGAATAATCTGGGGCCCAGAATGATTGCCGGCAATTTTGATCCGGGGTTTTATATCAAGCATTTTATAAAAGATATGACCATTGCCAGGGCTTCGTCACAGGATATGGACCTTTTTACGCCGGGGTTGGATCTGACCCTGTCGCTGTACCGGAAAATGGCTGAAAATGGCTTTGAAAACGATGGGACGCAAGCGCTTTTCAGACTGTTTCAAGAATAATCCTGCCATTGCGGAAAAATGATAAAAATAAAGGGTGGTCTGTTGCGAAACCAGGGCAGGACCCATGGAAATCTTAGCCGATTACGGCATTTTGGGGCTTTTTGTATCCGCCTTTCTGGCGGCCACCATCCTGCCTTTCAGTTCCGAACTGATCCTGGGCGCTCTGCTGACTCAGGGGTTGAATCCTGAATGGTGCCTTGCTGCCGCTACAACCGGTAACGTGCTGGGCTCGGTGGTCAATTACATGATGGGCTTGTGGGGAAGCTACTGGCTGCTCCACCGGGTTTTAAGAATGACCGATCTTCAGATTGAAACAGCTCAAACACGGTTTAAAAAATGGGGCACGGCAAGCTTGCTGTTCGCCTGGGTCCCGGTGGTCGGTGATCCATTGACCGTTGCTGCAGGGATACTAAGAATCAACTGGGGTCTGTTTCTCCTGCTGGTGGGGACCGGTAAGCTGCTGCGGTATGTAGCTGTGATTTATATTTTCAAACTGTTTTAGACATAATGGCTGAGTATTGAAAAATGACCTGCCTTGAAATATAAATTTTTTTTGCTACAAACACTTTTATATATAAAAGTGTCAGCCGTATCAGTCCGGATATTTCAGTAGATT
>CAZLTD010000041.1:0-39789 GCA_964562385.1 uncultured Desulfobacula sp. | reverse complement strand
TCCTATGCTCTATCCACTGAGCTACGGGGGCATTTAATTATTCTACGATCTCTATTCTACAATAAGGGTTTGTCCGGGGAATATCTTACTTCTTTTGTCTAAATGATTCAAGGCAAGGAGCCTGTTCAGGCTCATTTTATATTTTTTGGCAATCGAGAATGGACTGTCCCCCGATTTAACCTGATAGGTTGATGAATTACTTTTGGCAACCAACACCTGCTTTTCAGATGAAATCGTCAGCATCTGACCAATTTTGAGGCTTGAGCTGGACAAGCGGTTTACCGTTTTAATATGTTTGGTGGTTGTGCCGAATTTACGGGCAATATTCCACAGGTTGTCACCTCTTTTTACCTTATACTTGATGGTCTTACCCGGTGCCAGGGGCTTTGCTGAAGCAATGGCCACTGGGTGGGTATTGTTTCGGCTGGGCACTTTTAATACCTTACCTGCAATAATACGATGGCTTCGGCCGATATTATTGACTCTGGCAATGGCCCTTACCGAGGACCGGTATTTATTTGCAATCCCCGACAGTGTATCTCCCTTTCTTACCCGATGATACACAAACATGGGCGGCGGAGAATAGGTTGCCTTAATGGTATCGAGTTTGGCAAGAAACAGGTCTTCTTTCTCTGCCGGAATTTTTAAAAGGTAAGGTTCTGCGGGCAGAAGCGCGTACCGCAATTCAGGATTCAGATCTTTAAGCGCCCTTGTATCCACGCCGATCTCTTTGGAAATATCCTTAAGCCTGACCTGCTTTTTAATCTCACAGACTTTAAATTCAACCGGCATCTGTGGATTTTTGATTTCAATTTTATATTTTTCCAGATTCTGTACAATATGCAGGGTTGCCAGAAACCGTGGTACGTACCGCGAGGTCTCTCTGGGCAGACTCTGGTACAAATCCCAGAAGTTATCAAGATAATTGATCTTTTGTTTCCGGATAATTCTTAACACCCGGGACTCGCCGCAATTGTAAGCCGCCAGTGCCGTGGTCCAGTCCCCAAACAGATTATGAAGTTCCTTTAAGTATGCAATGGCCGCACGGGTTGCTTTATGGGGATCCAGTCTCTCGTCTATATAATAATTACGACTCAGTCCAAATTTATATCCTGTTGAAGGAATGAACTGCCACAGGCCCAGTGCCCTGGCATGGGATAATGCCCTGATTTTAAATCCGCTTTCTATCAGCGGCAGCCAGGAAATATCTTCCGGAAGCCCTGCTTTTTTCAGTTCGGCAACAATAAACGGCCGGTATCGATGGGAGCGTTCCATGGACTGGATAAAAAATTTGCGTTCAGGTCCGGTCAGGCGTTTGATCTCTTTTTTCACATGCCGGTTCATGGTAATGGGAATTTCATTGTGCTGCCCGTTCACAACAATCTGCCGGGATGCATATATCTCCAGAATCCGTTTTGATATCAGGTACCGGATATCTTCTTTTTGCTGATTAAATTCCGGGTTTTTTTCCGGATCGATCTCAAGGATTGAATAATAGGCTGAATCAAGGTTGCTCAGGGCCTCTTCCAATTTACCCTTTTCCCACATCTGTTGGGCAAAATTACACAATTCCAGGGCCTGGTCTATTCTCTGTTGTGCGCTGGGAAGTGCTTCGGCTTCAAGGGCTGCTGCGTCATCAGCGGGATCAATCTGTACGGATTCGATACCGGCCTGGGCCTCAATTTCAGGAGTCTTGTCACCCGGCTCACCTGCCGGGTCTTCCTGGGCAAATTCCTGCCCGGGGTCGCCTTTAACCACTGTGGGCTCTTTGTAAAGCGGGTCAGTTTCAGATGCCTGCTCTATAATGGAGGACTGCCCTTTTAGTGATTGATCGGCCATTTGCTGACGGCCTGTATGTTGACAACCTGCTGAGATCCAAAAAATCATGAAACAGATAATGAGTTTGGATTTGGGCATTTTCCTCCTTAACACGTGAAATTAATTGGTTTGTCGAATAATTATAAAATTCGAAAAAGCTTGTCAAGGCTTTATATTCGCCTTTTCATCCACCTGATTGCTTTTGCCGACCATTTAATTGGAAACAAAGATCATAATTTTGAGAGTATAAGACGGCCATGGCATCATCGTTGCTTGACTCATTACTCTAAATACCTTATTATAAAAGAGAATATAAATCTTTCTGTCTTAACTTAACCCGGTTGTTTACACCCTGTCTTAATTCAGGCCCAGAAAAAGAGGCTTTTATATGAAACGATGCAACTCATGCGGACAAATTTTATCACAAAAAATCACATCCTGTCCGGCTTGTGGCAGCCAGATCATGGCCGGCATAAAAAGCATTGATGACTATCAGATAAAAGCAATTATCCATGAAGGCCGGTCCACCATGGTCTGCAAAGCTGTAAAAGAAGAGGGCAGTTCCCCTGTTTCCATCCGGCTGTTCACCGAAAAATCCGGGGTTGATGAGACCATTGCCGAACGATTGAAAAATGAATTACGTGAACTTCAAAAACTGCCGCCCCAGCATTTTGTCCAGCACTACAAAATCAAGCAAAGTCCGGATGGGCTCTGGTACAGGATCAGCGAATGGGTGGATGCAGCCAACTGGGGGACCATATTTGTGTCGGATATTCTTAAAGATCATCGAAATATGATCACCCTGTTCCGCAACATTGCCTCCGTGTTAAACCTGCTTCACAAACATGATCATTTTATGCCCTACCTGATCCTTGAAGACATTCTGATTCCTAAAAAACATACCGATGACCTGCAGGTAAAAATCAATTATAAACTATCCCGGTTCTTAAATGCCCGAGCAACCCACCATGGTCCCATGCTTAAAAAACTGCTCGATTGCCACCCGGATATCATCAATCAGCGGCCCATTGATTTTAAAAGCGCCATCTGGTCTTTGGGAAAGATCTTTGTTGAACTGTTAACCGCCAACCCCAACATCACCAACTTCAGTGATAAAGTCGATGCCCTTGATAATATACATCCCGATCTGGCCGTCTTGATCAAGGTGATGCTCTCCGATGATCCGGACTTGCGGCCACAGTCCATGGAAACAGTGGTCAAAGCTTTGTCGAAAATCCTGGACAGGATGCCATATTCAGAAGAGGCGGCACCCGTTACCGAAAAAAAGAAAGGCCTTCTCTCCCAGATAAACTGGTTTAAAAAAACAGTGGTCGCCCTTTTGTTGATCATCGCCGGAATGACCGCCATTGGCACCACATCATGGTTTTATCTAAAAAAGGAGAGCCCTGGAAACGGGGTGGAGCTATCCCAATTTATTGACGCCTATGCCGGATCTGTTGCTTTTTTGATGGTGGAATACTGGTTTTCCGATGAAGCCGGCGACATCGTCTATAAAAACAAGGTTGAAGGAACGGCATTTCTGGTGGATCCGGAAGGGTATCTATTGACCAACCGGCACGTGGCATGCCCATGGCTGGAGGATACCTCTTTGTTCCAGGCATATGCCCAGCTGAGCCTGCTCAAAAAAGAGATTTCCTTTAATTACCGCATGTATCTGTGGTTTGAAGGAGAAAAGGCATTCAACCGTCTGCCGGCCTTAAGCAGCAGTGTGGAACTGTCCGACGCCTACTATCTTGCCTCGGCATACAGCAGTCAGGGACGCGGAAATCTTAGAATCGTAGGCGTTCCCAGAACATCGGTCACCACCGGTGATAGAATAAAATCTCCTTTTAAAAACGACTTTGCCATCCTGAAAATAGACTCCCCGCCACCCGATCTAAAACCCCTGCCGCTGGATTCATCCTTTAAATCCGCCAACATTCAGCGTCTGTCCCCTGTGATCATTTTAGGATTTCCCTTGGGGAACCGAACCCAGTACGACCATATAAATACAAGCATTACCCAGGGACATGTCCGGCGAACAACCAAGGAGATCATCCAGGTGGACTCCTCCATTTACAAAGGCAATTCCGGGGGCCCCGCCATCAGCGGTGACGGACAGGTCATCGGCATTGCATCAGGTGTTATTACGGACCAGAGCAGCGGATACTTCAAGGTTAACACACCGCTGTCCGATTTCGGATTAATACTGCCGATATCCAGGCCGGCCAAATTCGTTCATGCCATTAAATCCGGACAACCTCACTGGGATGGCATTCTCGACTTTTCAATGGATTCAAAACTTGAACAGATCATGCAACTGGCTATTGACAACAAATTTAATGATGCGCGGGACCTTGCGCAGGCGATGCTCAAAGAGCGGAGTGACCCGCTTTTATTATTTGCTGCGGGCATGCTTAATTTTTGTACCAAAAATTTTGGCCAGTCAAAATTTTTCCTTAAAAAACTGTCTTTAATCGAGCAGGACAACACAACTGCCCGGTTAATGCTGTATGTCATTGACTGGATTTCCGGTCAAAAGAAAAGCACAACCTTTACACAGCCTCTGTTCTCTATGGCGTGGCATGAAGAAAACGAATTTTTAGGATACATGGCACAAACCCTGAAAAAGGAAGAAAGATTTTCCAGGCAATTTCTGGATTTTGAAAACCGATCTGAAAAAAGCTGGCGGCTGTTCATTGAAGGGCTCATCGCTGAAAAAAACAATGACCTGGGGCATGCCCAGGCTATGTTCAAAGCCTGTGTATTAAACGCCAACATCAATGACTGGGTCTATTTTTTAGCCTTTTCCCGCCTGAACCATATCCAGGACGGACTTCTGGCATACCTGGAGGACAAAGAAACGCACCGCAAAGAGACCGCTGCCTTCCATAAAAAAGCCCTTGAATACCGTGCCCGGGAAGAAAAAAAGATTGAAGCCATGACCGCACTGATCAACAAGTTCGAATCAGACACACCCAGCCTTGAACAGAAAATTGAAATCTACCAGGCATTGCTGGAAACTGCCCCTGAGAACCGGACCATTATCGGCAGGATCGCCTTCTTCCACGCCACACACGGTGACTGGCCAAAAGCACTTGAGTTTATCGATAAATACTTTAAAACACCGGGTCGTGAAACATCGTTAAGCCTCAGCCTTGGTCTTTTAAAAGGGGAGATTTTGAACCTGTCAGGCAAAACCGGGGAATCGGTTTCCTATTTAAATCAATTTTCAAAATCAACGCATGACCCCTGGTATAGTCTTATCAGCCGGCATTTGCTCTCAAAAACCGGAGATGAGGAACTGATCAAACTTGCCGGTAACAAACCGGAAAAACTGATTACCATGCACACCGCCTTGGGGTTGTGGGCCGAAGGAAACAAGGACATGCCAAAGGCGGTTCACCATTACCGGGAGGCGTTAAGTTCCTATCTTGACGACTGGAACGAGTATGATCTGGCACTGGGACGAATCGTCCACTTCAGGGAGACCCTTAAATAGTTTTATTAATTTTTTCTCGTTTTAAGGATTCCATCTTTTGAAATTATAAACACATAGCGGTTGTCTAAAAATCATCCTTACTGACTTAAAAAGATCTTATTTCCGATCCTAAACGGTTAATCCGGCAACCTGTTCGTATGCCCGGTCGATAAATATCTGTTTTGGTCGAAAATAATTTTCGAATACGCACAGTGAAGATCATTGGGGTAAAATATCCATGCATTTTTCTTGATGGCCCTGTCCATTAACGCCTTTTTCTCATCGATCAACTGCTCTGAACATCTGTCAAATCCGCCATAAGACGTCAGGTCGGTCGACCGGGTTTTCGGTAAGAGATCAGCACCGGTAATGATGCAGCAGTTCTTATAATGGATATCAGACAATATCATACCCGGAGAATGCCCCCAGGTTTCATGCAGCTCAATTCTGACATCGTCCAGCATGATTTCCCCACCATGTGAAACAAAGGTCAAATCAGCACTGTTCTCAAGTACATCACTGATACCGGGGATATAATGTTTAATATCAATAGAATGTGGCATGCGGGCTCGTTCGTAGCTATCGCGGCTTACAAAAATTTTTGCGCGATCAAAAACCGGTTGTTGATTTTTAATGTTGTCCTCACCACCCTCAAGAATTCCTCCCACGCTACTATAATGCAAATGGGATAAAACAATATGTGTGATGTCTTTGGGGGACAGGTCATGGGAAGCCATTTCATTTAATAATGCATGACTGACTTTTTTATCGGTTGCCCGCTGTGCCGCCCACTCAAGATCATCGCCCCCAGGGCTTGCATCAAACAGGATTTTATAATTCGGGGTTTGCAATAAAAGCACTCTAAAACAACCCTGGATTGGAACCGTTCCAAAATGCGGTGCTGAAAAATTTCCGGACTTGCATATTTTCAAATAGGATAGGCTGTAACCGGCAGTTTGATTCATGTTTACCCGCTAAAATTAAAATTCGTTTTAGGTATTACCTGAGAGAAAATCCACCCAGTTTGGTCTCAAGGTATTCGTCAAGGCCTTCAACCGCACCTTCACGGCCGATCCCACTGTTTTTGATACCGCCAAAAGGTGCTGATGCTGCAGTAGGGTTGATATCATTGATACCGATTATCCCGAAATTCAATGCTTCAAAAAGGGTCATGGCCTTTGACAGATTCTGGGTATAAACATATGCAGCAAGTCCATAATCGGTATTGTTGGCCCGTTCTACAAGCTCCGACTCAGAATCATACGATATGACTGGTGCAACCGGCCCAAACGTTTCCTCTCTGAAAATCAGCATGGATTCATCCACATTATCCAATATGGCAGGGCTGTAAAAAAAACCTTTATCAAGCCCGTCAGATTCCATACGGCCACCGCCGGAAACCAGGGTGGCCCCTTTTTCGAGTGCATCCTGCACCTGGTTGTCCACCTTGTCCAAAGCTGCTTTATTTACCAGAGGGCCTATTGATACTCCAGGCTCAAAACCGGAACCGGCCTTCATCTTTGACACCCTGGCTTTCAATACCTCAAGGAATGCGGTCTTCATCTTTTTGTGAACAAAAATCCGATTGGGACAGATACAAGCCTGGCCGGTATTTAAAAATTTCACAAGGGAAAGCCCCTTGGCTGCAATCTCAGGGTCAGCATCCCTACAGACGATAAAGGGTGCATGCCCGCCAAGTTCAAGAGAAATGCGTTTCATATTACCGGCTGCCTTTTGTGCCAGCATTTTCCCGACTGCTGTAGATCCGGTAAATGTTATTTTTTTAATTCTCGGGTCAAACACAAACACCTCACCCACAGGTGCCGGGTCTTTGGCTGTCACAAGATTGGCAACGCCCTCGGGGAGGCCTGCCTTCTCCAGCAGTTTGAAAACCTCCATGGCGCATAAAGGGGTGGCTTCCGCAGGCTTAAGAACAATGGTGCAGCCGGCAGCCAGGGCCGGGGCAATTTTACGGGTAATCATGGAGACCGGATAATTCCAGGGAGTAATTGCTGCGACCACCCCCACGGGTTGTTTGATCGCCATGAACCGTTGATCAGCCCTGGCAGACGGGATGGTTCTGCCGTAATTTCTTTTGGCTTCCTCGGCAAACCAGAGCAGGAAATCTGCCCCGTATTTTACTTCATTTCGGGCAGCCGGCAATGGTTTGCCCTGCTCTTTTGTCATAACCGCGGCCAGGGTTTCCAGGTTCTCCATCATCAGCTGATAAGCCCTGTATAAAAAAGAAGACCTTACATGAGCTGTCTGCTGTGACCAGGTTTTAAAAGCCTTTTCAGCAGCGGCAACAGCCGCTCGTGCATCCTTTTCTCCACCGTCAGGAACCGATGCAATCATTTCTCCTGTGGCAGGATTAAATACCTCAAACACACCTTTATCCTGAGCCTGCCCCCATTGCCCGTTGATATACATGCTTTCCTCCGTTATTAAACGTATATACCGCCATTTACCGATAAAATATGGCCGGTAATATAGTCTGCCATATCTGATGCCAGAAAAGCAATTGCACTGGCCACTTCTGTGGCTTCTCCGGCACGTCCAAGAGGAATCTGGTTGATGATGAACTTTTCCACCTTTTCCGGCACGGTATTTGTCATGGGAGTTCTGATATATCCTGGTGCAACAGCATTAACCGTAATATTAAATCTTGCCAGTTCTTTAGCCAGCGTCTTTGTAATGGCGACAACCCCACCTTTACTGGCCGCATAATTGACCTGACCCACATTGCCCATCAGGCCTGAGGCGGATGAGATGTTAATAATTTTACCACGATTTTTCTGGGACATCATTTGAACCGCATATTTTGAACACAAAAACACCCCGCGCAGATTCACTTCCATCACCTGGTCCCACTGTTCAACAGACATTTCAGAAAGCAGGGCATCCTTTGTGATGCCGGCATTGTTTACCAGTATATCCAACCGCCCGAAAGTTTCGATGACACTATTAAACATCTGCTCAACTTCTGGTTCCTTTACCACATTTGCATCTGAAAAAATGGCATTTCTGCCTTTTGCAACCACTTCAGCTACTGTCTCTTTGCCGTTTTCTTCTGACACATCATTGACTACAATATCAGCGCCCATATCCGCCAGCATCAACGCCAGGGCTTTTCCAATACCGCTGCCGGAACCGGTAATTAACGCTTTTTTACCCGTAAAATCCATTTGCTGCATCCCTGAATTAAAATTTGATTTATTGTTAAAGCATCTCTATGGCACAGGCCATGGCCACACCACCGCCACCACAAAGGGTGGCAAGACCAAGGTTTTTATTCTGTCTTTTAAGCGCATGCATTAATGTAACAATAAGCCTGGCACCGGTGGCTCCCACCGGGTGGCCCAACCCGATCCCGGATCCGTTGACATTGGTCTTTTCCCGGTCAAGTCCCAGCTCTCTTTCACACGCAATATACTGGGCCGCAAACGCTTCATTAACCTCCACCAGATCAAAATCTGAAATTTTCAACCCGCTTTTGTCCATTAATTGATGCACCGCCGGAACTGGAGACAGTCCCATGATGGAGGGGTGACACCCCCCTTTTCCCACTGCCTTGATTTTTGCCAGAGGCTCAAGACCTAATTCCTTTGCTTTTTCCTCGGACATAATCATGACCGCTGCTGAACCGTCGTTGATCCCTGATGCGTTACCGGCAGTCACCTTGCCTTCTTTAGGTACAAACGCCGGCGGCAGTTTTTCAAGTTGCTCAAGGATTAATCCGGGCCTGAAATGCTCATCTCTATCAAAGATGAGCGGATCTGACTTTCGCTGCGGGACAGCCACAGGCACGATCTCTTCTTTGAACAGGCCTTCCTTAGTTGCCATCTCAGCATTGTTATTGCTGCGGAGCGCCACCTCATCCATCTCCGCACGGCTGATATCCTTATACTGGGCTACGAACTCTGCCGTATGCCCCATGATATAAGGCTTTCCAATAAAATACTTCATGGGTGCCTGTGACGCATCCACGGGCCCCTCTTCCGGATGCGGGACAATATGGGAACCGCAGTGCAGCGCCTGGATCATGGCATCGCCGAACACCTGGTCCTGCAGCCGGCATCCCCAACGGGCGTTATCCACAATGTAGGGGACACCTGACATATGTTCCACCCCGCCTGCCAGAACCACATCGGACATACCGGCCTGGATCATGGCTGCCCCTGAGATAACCGCCTCCATACCTGAAATACAGACACGGTTGATGGTTACGGCAGGTACACTTTCCGGAAGGCCTGCAACCAACGCCCCCACCCGGGAGACATTGCAGGCCTTTGCAGGCTCCATGCAGTTTCCATAACGGATATCATCAATAAGAGAAGGATCAATATCAGCCCTTTTTACCGCTTCGTTCATGGTTACGGCCGCAATCTGCGGGGCATTCATAGTTTTCAGGCTGCCGCCAAAGGTACCAATGGCTGTTCTGCATCCGGATACAATGACTACATCTTTCACGTGGACTCTCCTTTGTCTGTCTTCAAAAATGACTTCTATTTTTGGGGCTCAGCGATATCATCTTCAATATCCATAATATCCCTGGCAAACTGGGCATACTTTTCCATGGGCGTTGTAAACCGGACCACCAGTTTTGCACCGTCAGGCGAACCACCGCCATGCATGCAACCCGGGATACCGGCCCCAACTGTCAGCCATTCAGACAATCTGGCGGCCTTGAATCTTGATTCATAGGAGCAGGCACCGGCCTTGAGACATTTTTGCAGAAACGGCCCATATTCTTCATTAGAGAAATCTTCAAATGAGGGCATACACCCGGTTTCAACAATGCCACCGCCTATTTCCTGGCAGAGCCGTTTCACTTCATAGGGAAGTGTTGCCACAAGAACCTTATTTGAATGGGCCGTTAAAGGATCGGCAAAGTAAGATCCGGATTCATGCTTTTTACCCAGGGTAATGGCGCCGGCTCCCATCCCAAATGTGGTCTGATTTTTAATGGACATATCCACAAGTTTTCCCATAAACACCTTGGAAGACAGCCCGTTGGCTCTTGCCATCAACATGGATGCACCGATCATAACATCCCCCTGACCTGTAACACACCCCCCGATACAGGCCCTGTAATTGGCTGTAAAATTGCCCACCACATTGCCGGTATATTTATATTCCCCGCACATAAATACCCGTTCATTGGGAACAAAGACATCATCAAATAATAACCATCCCTGGGTGATGCCGGTATTGGGGCATTCCACATCTGAGGTCTCTTCCAGCTCCCGCTTATCGCTGACATGTCGCGCTTCAACGATTGTTAACCCTTCGATATCTTTGGGTACGACACAGGAGAGGGCAAAATCCTTGTCTGCCTCTTTGTATACACTACCCGGCAGCAGAAAAATTTCATGGGCTGCCGCCGTACCGCAGATCATCAATTTGGCACCCCGGATGACGATACCGTCTTCCCGGACTTCGGTGACCCGAAGGTTCACATCCAGGTCTTCCTGCATGGAAGGACTTTTACTCCTATCCCCTTTGGCATCGGTGAGTGCACCGGAAACCGTCAACCCTTTTTTTTGGGCCGATAAAATCCAATTCTTGAGTCTTTCCTGATAGTTTGTGCCGTACTCCTTATCCATTTCAGAGGTAACCGCCCACATCACATTTTGCGAATTCCACCCCACGCAGACGGCCCCGGTACAGGTACCGGTGCGTCGATAATTCTGGCGTTTAAATTTCATATTGCGCAAAAGATGCCCCTCTTCGGTCATCATTGAGTTCCAGAGCAGTATTTTTTCGCCGGTGAAAGATGATGTGGTGGTGTATTGTTTACTAAGCTCGGGATCATTTGCCGCATCATAAACCATGGCATGGCTTTCTACCGTTCTTTTGGTTGCCGGATGCGTGGTGACATCCTCAATCAGTTCACCGAACTTGTAAACGTTCGGTCTTAACGCTTTAAGACTTGCCAGATAATCTTCTCTTGTTTTAATGGCCATAATCTTTCTCCATTTTATAAATTTATACTGCTATATATTTTTTATTGTTAATAATAACTTTCTTGCATGCTTAACAATTCTTTATTTTCTCAATGAGTATTGGCAAGAACGCTTTGCAGTCGTCAACGATGCCGTAATCTACCTGTTCAAACACAGGGGACTTTTTATCATTGTTAATGGCAAACATCAGTTTTGCATCCATGATTCCCACCATGTGCTGGAGTTCTCCCGAGAGCCCGACACCAACATAAAGGTCCGGGCTGACCATCTTGCCGGATTGGCCGATCATGGTGTCAAGTTCAGCCCAGCCCTCATCAACAGCAGGCCGGGTACATCCAAGGGCTGCGTTCAAAGTTTGGGAAAATTCTTTTATTAATTCCCAGCCCTCTTTGTCCTGTGCAC
The DNA here is from genome assembly GCA_964562385.1 of uncultured Desulfobacula sp. GTDB lineage: Bacteria > Desulfobacterota > Desulfobacteria > Desulfobacterales > Desulfobacteraceae > Desulfobacula. The sequence goes on along the minus strand of CAZLTD010000041.1, from coordinate 28,122 downwards.
CGGCACCACCGGCAACCACGGATGATGCGGTTTCAATGGACAGTCCTTCCAAAGGTTCCTGGACGATTTCAAGGGTCTGGATTTTCTGGGCATTTTCATTGCAAATCGAAATATCGATAATAATCCCCTGCCTGTTCTTATCCGGCTCTGGTGTTGGGAAAACACCCTGGGCACAGGTGGCCATCTGAGGTTTTTTTTCAGGGCAGATTATGGTCATCAACCCGCCATAGGCCGGAATCTTCTGTTCTAAAAGACCATCATCGTCCAGGCATAAATCAATACAATGGGCGCTTAGGCCGGTTTCTAATTCAGCAGCTATCAATGGTGCTAACTCTCTGCCAACGGAAGTGGAACCTAAAAAAATCATGTCGGGTTGTTTTTCTCTGGCAAGCGCCACAAGGGTATCTTTATATATAGATTGCTGATAAAAAGTCACATCGGGAGATTGGGCCTTATATACGATATCAGCACCCGATTCAATCAGGCAATCGGCAAGCTTTTTAATATCATCACCAAGGATCACGCAGGCCACTTTTTTACTCAGAGTATCAGCCAGTTTCCGTGCCCGGCCCAAAAGCTGGAAGGTGACAGGACTTATTACGCCGTCTAATAGATCGGCAATGACCCAGATGGATTGCATTTCGTTCTCTAATATATTTTGGTTTGTCATAATTATCCTAACTTTCCAGAATCCTGGAGAATTTTAAGCACTGCGTCTGCTTTTTCTTCCCGCGTGCCTTCAATCATCGTGGTTTCACGTTGGTTAGACGTAATTTCCATGTCACTGACAAGGGTGGGAGAACCTTGTGCCCCCACTTTTTGGGGGTCCACACCCAATTTTTCCAGATCCAGTATATCCACCTGTTTTTTTCTGGCCTTAATGATACCGGAAAAGCTTAAAGTCCTGGGCTGGTTCAGGTCTCTTGTCACGGTAAATACAGCAGGCAGTTGTACCTTTACCCGCCTGTACCCATTGTCAAAGTCCGTTTTGACCGTCCAGGTCAAGTCATCATTTTTTTCAATTTCCTTCACCATGGTGACAACCGGAATATTCAGGAACGTAGCAATCTGGGGCCCCACCCACTCGGTTGCACCGTCACTTGAAGCCATACCACAAAAAACGGCATCAACATCTTTTGTCTGTTTAATCCCGGCAGCCAGGGTGTAAGCTGTTGCAAAGGCATCTGCACCGCCAAATGCTCTGTCAGACAATAAAAATCCCCTGTCAGCACCCAGTGCCATACACTCTTTTACAATGGTTGCCGCTTCAGGCGGTCCCATGCTGATAACGGTGATATGGGCGCCTTTTTCCTCTTTTAAACTCAGTGCCGCCTCCAGGGCGAATCTGTCCAGAGGGTTCAGCACCATGGGAATATCCTGGCGAATGAGATTTTTTGTGGCAGGATCTATTTTAATGCGGTCCGCTTTTTCAGGATCGGGGACCGCTTTTATGCAAACAACTAAATTCAGCATTTATTAAACCTGTATGGTGATGCCCGGTTTTTATAAAAAAAACCGGGCATAAAATTATTATGACATGGCCCAGCGTGCAACAATAACCTTCATGATATCTGAGGTTCCGGCAGAAGGTCCGACCACTGCTGCATCCCTGTAAAGACGCGTAACCTTATACTCTTCCATACAGCCATAGCCACCGTGAATATCCACAGCCATTTTGGCCGCTCTCTGACACGCTTCCGTGGTATAATATTTGGCCACCGCAAATTCATTGGAAGACCGTTTTCCCTGATCCTGCATTGATGCTGCTCTATAACCCAGCACCCTGCCGGCTTCCAGATCGATTTTCATATCTGCAATTTTATTCTGGATGGTTTGCAGTCTTGAAATGGGCTTTCCATATAAAATCCGCTCATCAGCAAATTTAATAGACTCCTCAAGGCATGCAGCCTGCAGCCCCAGGGCACATCCCACCATTCCGCCACGGCCGATTTCTCCAATGGCGGACATGGTTACTGCAAGACCTTTACCTTCCGTACCAATCAGGTTGGCGGCAGGAATTTTTAGGTTATCAAATGCTAACTCACCGGTGTTGCAGCCCCTGAAACCCACTTTGTGTTCCACATGGGTGGCTTTGAACCCTTCCATTTCCTTTTCAACAATAAAGGCAGAGAATTTTTTGGGGTCATCTTCGTCCTTCGCAAGAATGACAAGGACATTTGCCACATGGGAATTTGTAATAAAACATTTACGACCATTAACAATATAATCCTGGCCATCTTTCTTATACGATGTTCTGATACCTGTGGGATCAGAGCCACCGGTTGCTTCGGTTACAGCTGCGGTTCCAAGAAGTTTACCTGCCGCCAATCCAGGAAGATATTTCTTTTTTTGTTCTTCATTTCCAAAAAGGATAAAAGGCTCAATACCTAATGCAAAAACCTGCAGCATCATGGCTGTGGCAACACTCACCCTTGCAATCTCTTCCAATGCAATCAATCTTGCAGTATAACCAAGTCCCAGGCCGCCATATTCTTCGGGAATGGTGATGGCCATCATCTCTGCTTCACCAAGGGCTCTTACGACAGCGTCACTGACCTCCCCTGTTTTTTCCATTTCGTCAACCCTGGGTGCCACGACGGTTTCTGCAAATTCTCTTGCTGCTCTTCTGAACATTTCCTGCTCTTCTGTGAATGTAAAATCAATCATTTTAGGTGGTATCCTCCCTAATTAAATTATGTTTTGGTTAATCATGTTGGTATTTATTCATTTCTTTTTTACTTTGGGAGTATTCCCCAAACCCTTAGTAAACAATTTGTCCGTTACCATGTAATTCTTAATTAATGAGTGCCTGATACGTTAACACGCGAAGTTCCCGTCTAAGCGGGTAAGCGCTTGACGGCATCAGCTGAGTTAAGAATATCACTATCATATCTTCAACAGGATCGATCCAGAATGCAGTGCTGGCGGCACCGCCCCAGGCATATTCACCGCAAGACCCCATTATGTTGGCTTTAGGCGGATCAAGCATGACAGAAAATCCAAGGCCGTAACCAACTCCTTCATAGCTGGTTTCGTTAAAACTGGGTTGTCCCATGTCTGCAAGATCACCGGGCAGATGGTTACAGGTCATGAACTCCACTGTTTTACGACCCAGCAACCGTACCCCCTCAAATTCTCCTTTTCCCCGCAAAAGTTGCGTAAACCTGTAATAATCGCTCAAAGTGGACACCAGTCCGCTACCGCCTGAAAAAGTTTCAACTGAATCGGTTAAACAGCTTTCTTGATAGCTTTCCGTTAATGCCAATGGATTCGCATCGGTTAATTCATAAAGCGATACAAATCGATCCGATTTATTTTTGGGGATGGCAAATCCGGTATCCTTCATGTTCAGAGGTTCAAAAATATTCTGGTGTAAGAACCGGTCAAGGGAAAGACCAGACCAGATTTCTACCAATCGGCCCAGAACATCTGTGGATACGCCATAATTCCATCGGGATCCCGGATCAAATTCAAGCGGTATCTTTAGCAAGCGCTCAACCACCTGCTTTAAAGATCCGTCATGGGTGTTAAAGTCAGTTCGGTTTTGCCGATAGAGCCTTGCAACTTCTCCGGTATTAAATGATCCGTATGTCAACCCGGAAGTATGTGTTAATAAATGCTGAATTGTCATGGGGGTCCTGGCAGATCTGGTCTGCATTTTCCTGCCGGATCCGGACAGATATACCTGTAAATTTTCAAACTTTGGGATATACTTGTTGACCGGATCATCCAATTGGAACTTCCCCTGCTCATAGAGCATCATCACGGCCACTGATGTTATCGGTTTTGTCATGGAGTAAAATCGAAGGATAGAATCGCTTTTTAACGGCTTTTTTGACGCAATGTCCCCAAACCCACAGGATTCACAAAATACAATTTGTCCCTTGCGCGCGACCAGGGTTGTAGCACCCGGAAGTTTTCCTTCATCAAGGTATTTTTGCATCCAGGGTACAATTCGCCCCAACCGTTTCGAACATAGACCTACCGATTCTGAATTCGGGATTATTCTCATATTGAATGCTCCTTAAACAAATGACCGTGAATAAGGCAGGTGCTCTAAATCAGCATGGCAATAAATAATATGGTTGCCACCCAGATCTTTTCCGGGCGGAAGCCCATTCTCACATTTGGTTTCATCATATACCGGACATCGTGGTTGGAATGCACAATGGCTGCGTTTAAGGGCACGCCCATTGTCTGCCGGCATCTTTGAATTACGGGAATCCAGCATCTGCTCCAGCCAGCCGTCTTTAAGCTCCGGCACAGATGACATTAAAAGGGCTGTATAGGGATGATATGGCGGTGAAAACACCTTTTCTATTGGGCCGTCTTCACAGATCCGTCCACTGTATAATACAACCACCCGATCGGCAATTGATGCCACTGTTGCCAGGTCATGGCTGATAAACAGATACGCCACATCAAGCTGCTGTTTTAAATCCCTGAGCAGATCAAGCACAGATGTGGCAACGAGGGTGTCAAGAGCGGACAATACCTCATCACAAAGGATGAGACTTGGGTTCACCCCGAATGCACGGGCAAGTGAAACCCGCTGTTTTTCTCCCCCGGACAATTCCGGTGGATACCGGTACGCGTAATCTTCGGGAAGTTCAACCATTTTCAGTAATTCTTTTACCCGCTCAAGCTTTTCTTTACCCGATAAGTTAAAATACAATTGCAGAGGCCTTCCAATGGCTTCTAAAACCGGTTGCCGGGGATTTAAGGTAGTATCAGGACTCTGGCAAACCATCTGAACCAGGCGCAGGTGTTCCAGGGATCTTTTTTTAACTTTGGGTGATAAAGGGGACCCCGCATACGATACCTCGCCTGAAAGCTGCGGAAGCAGACCTGTCATAACTCTGGCAATGGTGCTCTTACCACTGCCGGATTCACCAACCAAAGCCACAACTTCACCCTGATATACAGAAAGATTGATGCCGTGCAGGATATGGTGCTTTTCTGTAACCGGTCTGAGCCAGGCGCTTTTTTTATAGCTGGCATATATATCTTTTAATTCAAATATGGGTTTACCCTTTTCCGATAGATCATCTTTTGCTGTGAAAGACGTATCCTCAGGTACACTTTTTACCGCCTTTAAAAGGGCTTTTGTGTAATCTTGCTTTGGTGATTCAAGTATTTGTCTGGTGGTTGAGTTTTCAACCACTTTCCCATCGTAGAGTACAATAATTCTATCTGCAACCTGTGCCACAACCGATAAATCATGTGACACATAGATGGCTCCTGTCCCCTTCTCCTTGATCACATCCTTTATCGCTTTTAAAACTTCAACCTGGGTGGTCACATCAAGTGCGGTTGTTGGTTCATCAAATACAATAAAATCAGGCAGGCAGGCCATGGCCATGGCGGTCATTACACGCTGCTGCTGTCCCCCGCTGACCTGATGTGGATACCTGCCGACAAGTTCTTCCGGCATGGGGAGATCCAGAAGGCGGAACAGTTCCACAACCCGCTGGTTCCAACCGTTCATCTTTTTGATTTCGTGAATTTTAAGACTCTCCGTCACCTGCTGACCAAGCTTGATGACAGGGTTAAGAGCAGCTGACGCACTCTGGGCAACATAGGCGACCTTTTTTCCCCTGATCTTTCGGCGCTCTTTCTTTCCCAGAGACAATAAATTCACATCATCAAGATGCACACTCCCTTCGACAATTCGCGTACCCGGACGTGAATAGGCAAGCCCTCCCAGTGCAATGGTGGTCTTACCGGCACCTGATTCTCCAATCAGGGCAACCACTTCTCCGGCTTTGACCTCAACATCCACACCATGCACAATTTTAAACCAGTCACCAGAGGGTTTTCGAGCTTCAACAACCAAATTTTTTATCGAAAGTTTTTTACTCATTTCATCATCTCTTCAGGAATTTGCTTTCCGGTCTGGGCACCCATCCAGTCTACAATCAAATTGATTCCAACTGTGATCAGGCTGATTGCAAGCGCAGGCATTAATGCCGCCCACGAACCATAGTGGAGTCCTGCCAGATTTTCTTTTACCATCATACCCCAGTCTGCCATGGGCGGCTGAATCCCAAGCCCTAAAAAGCTTAATCCGCTTAAGAAGAGAACAGAATATGTAAACCGTAATCCAAATTCAGCAGCTAAGGGTCGTATGGAGTTGGGCCAGATTTCTCGATACAACACTGAGAAAAGGCTTTCCCCCCTTGCCCGAGCCACTTCAACAAAATTGTTTAATGCGATTTCCATGGCGATTGCTCTGCTGATCCGGGCAACCCGCGGGGCATGTGTGATCCCCACAGTACACACCAGGACCGTTACCGAGCTTCCAAGACCCGCAATAACCACAAGGGCGAGCAGCATGGGGGGAAATGAGATCATGACATCCACGATTCTGCTGATCACATCATCTGCCCAGCCCCCCATCTCCGCTGCGGAAAATCCCATGATAATACCAATAACAAATCCGATCAGGGTGGCAAGGAATGCAAGACCGATGGTTGTACGCGCGCCATGGAGCATATGGGAGAGCAGATCTCTGCCCAGCACATCCGTTCCCAAAGGACCGCCAACACCAATGGATGAGAAAATTTCATCACTCATTAGCGCATTGGGCGAATGTGGTGCCAGCATGGGGCCGAATATCACTATAAACAAATTTAAGGCGATGATTAATATCCCAATCTTTGCCGTCAAATCCAAAGCAGGCCCGGCCCGATGTTTTTTACTTTTCTTCATTCAATCCTCTGTATTTCATTGTTTCTTAACTTAGGATCTGCTCCAAAACTACTTGATCTTTTGTTTTAAAATATCCAGTCATTTAAGGGTTTCTGGAAACAATTTCGATCAAGTAATTTTGTATCGCTTCCTTATCTGGTTCTAAGTCTGGGGTTGGTAATAATAGTCAACATATCAGCGATAAGATTCAATCCAACATAAACCGTACAAAAGACCATGGTGACAGCTTGAACCAAAGGAATATCACGATTTGCAACAGAGTCAGTCAAAAGCCTGCCAAGCCCCGGGTATGAAAAAATAGCTTCCACAAGAACCACACCACTCACAAGATATCCCAGATTTAATGCAATGACATTAATAACCGGGCCAAGTGAATTGGGTAATGCATGAAAAAGGATAATCTGACTTTTTGGCACACCCTTAAGCAGTGCCATCTCCACATATGGGGCTCTTAAAACATCAAGGATTGCAGCCCGGGTCATCCTTACCATATGCGCAAGAATGGCAACCGTTAACGTGATCACTGGCAGGGTCAGGGCCCGCATAATCTGGTCTGCAGAGCTGAACTGAGATGAATAGACAACGGCCGGGAATATGTGCCAGGTAACAGCAAAAATCAGTATCAGAGCCGCTCCTGTAAAATACTCCGGCAGAGAAATCAGTATAAGGGATACCATGGAAATACTCCGGTCAAGAATTCCTTCCGGGTAAATGACCGATAATATGCCCAACAAAAGCGCCAGCGGTACTGATATCATGGCGGTTACACCAGCCAGCAAAAATGTATTATAGACCCTGTCATCCATAATCGTTCGTATGGGTCTGTTTGTGGCAATGGACTCTCCCATATCCCCTTGCACCAGATTGGTAATCCATGTCACATAACGTCCGATTGCCGGTTCATCGAGACCCATCTGTTCCCGCAGGGCCTCGACTGTTTCCTGTGTGGCGCCCTGGCCAAGGACGGCAGTGGCTACATCTCCCGGTAATAATTCAGTGCCCGCAAAAACAAGAATGGAAACTACCCAGAGCGTTCCAATACCCAATGCCAGTCGCTTGGCCAGAAACTCAAACATTATGCTAACCAGGCCTTTTCAGAGAATCTATATGCTGCCATGGGTCCCATGGGATGCGTACCAACACCGTTAATTCTTGCAGAACGGGCATCCAGGAACTTATCAAACGAAGGAATAATCACACCGCCATCTTCATGGATCATCTTCTGCATTTCGCCAAACAATTGTTTCCGCTGGCCAAAATCCACTGTCTTACGGGCTTCAATCAAAAGCTTGTCAAAAGCAGGCCGTTTCCAGAATGTCTCATTCCATGGGGCATCAGATTTATAGACCAGAGACATCATCATGTTGGCTGTGGGACGCATGAGCCATGCTGACATGGCAAAAGGTTTTTTCATCCACACCGCTTCCCAGTATCCATCTGCCGGAGCCTTGGTTACATTTACTTTAACACCGGCTTTTGCCGCCATCTCTTTGTAAACAATCGCACCGTTAACGGCTGCTTCACCCAGACCGTCTGATGTTATCAATTCAAAAACTTCGTCTAAAGCACCTGCCTTTTTAAGCAGCGATTTAGCCATATCAGGCTCATATTTACGAATGGGTATATCTGCATTATACATCGGATCAACCGGTGAGATAGGATGATCATTGCCCACTATACCAAACCCTGAATATGCTTTTTTGATGTACTCTTCTCTGTCCACAAGACATTTGAGAGCCAATCTGACATTCGGATCCTTGTACAACCCAGACGTTGTAATAATACTCATGGGGTTATGGGAACCTGCCGGTACCACTTCCACATTTACATTTGGATTTGCTTTTACCTTGCTGTACATTTTCTGGTTGATGTCTTCAACCAGGTGAACCTCTCCGGTCATTAATGCACTGGTTCTGGCAACGGCATCCGGGATACTGAAGGTGTCAATCCGATCCAGATAGGGGAGTCCCGGCTTCCAGTAATTGGGATTTTTCACAGCAATCATATGCATGCCTGCTTTAAACTCCTTTACTGTGAACGGACCTGTTCCAATCGGGTTGTCAAAATCAGTGTGACCATCCGAAACGATGAGCATTCTGTATTCACCCATGATCATGGGAAAGTCAACGCTGGGTTCGGCCAGTTTAATCTTTACCACATGGTCGCCATCGGCTTTCATTTCAACAACACTGTCCAGATAAGGTTTTCCAGGAGACCCTGTTTTCGGATCTTTAACCCGGTTTAAAGTATAAATGACATCTTTTGCCGTGAAGGCTTTCCCATTATGAAACTGTACATCTTTTCTAAGTTTAAAGGTCCACTGTGATGCATCTGCATTGGGTTCCCAGGATTCGGCAAGTTCAGGCTCGGGCATTAATTTTGAATTGATCCCGATCAGATTGTTGTAGAGCTGATACCCTCTGGTGTAATCAAGTGGTTTTTTAAACTTTGCAGGATCAAGCGTCTCAGCAGCACTTGCCATCAAGAAAGCTGCCTTGATATGCCCCCCGTTTTTCGGAGTAGCCGCAAATACGTTTTGACCGGCACCGGATAAGAAGAGATTGATTGCCGAAAAGGAAAGCCCCATGGCAAGCATCTTTTTAACAAAGCTTCGCCGGGAAATCTCCCCGTTTTGCATTTCCTGAATAATTTCTTCCATGTTTGCCATTGTCATTCCTCCTCTTTAATAGGTTAAGGTACCATGAAAATTCAAAGAGACCCCAAAAAACGAATCCGACATATTAAGTAAACTGGGTTCTCAATTCTTTCTTGTTCACCTTGCCAACACTTGTTTTAGCAATCTGCTCAACAATCTCTATTCTTTCCGGCACTCCAAATTTCGGTATTGCGCCAAGTTCGGCATGATTTAAAAAAAACGTTTTTAATGCTTCCGCTTTTACTTTATGTTCATATCCATCCCTTAATACGACGACGGCCATTGGCCGCTCACCCCACTTGGTGTCAAAAACGCCGATGACTGCAGCCTCTTTGACAGCCTCATGTCTGGTAATAATATCTTCAAGTTCAAGAGATGATATCCACTCACCCCCTGTCTTGATCACATCCTTGATCCGGTCAGTAATTTTAAGGTATCCGTCCGGATTGATTGTGCCGATATCACCTGTATGCAGCCAGCCGTCCTTCCACAGTTCTTCACTTTTTTTCTCATCATTGTAATAACCCTGGGTCAGCCAGGGGCTTCTTGCAACGATTTCTCCGGCAGCTTCCCCATCATGGGGCAGGGGCGTGCCATTCTTATTTACAATTTCAATATGAACATTGGGAACAGGCAGACCTGTCAGACATCTGATATTAATTTGCGCCTCTTGATCCCAGTCACCCATGTGCGGTTTGAGATTCGAGATCGTTAAAAGCGGGCAGGTTTCCGACATACCATAAGCTGTAAAAAGTATCATTTTGTGTTGCTGGGCCCGTTTGCACAGATCCTGAGTCATGGCTGATCCGCCGATAATCAGTTTCCATTCCGGCAGATCAATTTCATCAATATACGGATCATCCAGCAGCATATGGACAATGGTGGGAACACAATGGGAGAAGGTCACCTTGTGCTTTTCTGCAAGTCTCAATACTTTGTCTGGTGTAAAACGCCCCGGATAGACCTGCTTATTTCCCAGCATCGTAAAAAGGTACGGCATACCCCAGGCATGTACATGAAACATTGGCGTCAGCGGCATATATACATCACCTGAATTTATATTAAGCTGGCCGTCATATGCGCATAACCCGGACATGAATCCATAGGTATGAAGCACAATCTGCCTGTGGGTAAAATAAACCCCCTTTGGCAAACCGGTGGTACCTGTTGTGTAAAACAGGGTTGCAACAGCGTTCTCATCAAAATCCGGGAATATATACTGATCACATGCCTTTGCCATCAGCGTTTCATATTCGCCATAAAATTCAATATTTGAATCATTCTGGTTTTTAACATCACGGTCATCATCAGAAATCAGGACAAGGGTCTTAACCGTATCCAGTTGATCCATAATCGGTTCAAGAAGCGATAAAAATTGGTCATTCACAAACAGGACATCATCCTTGGCATGATTAATGGTGTACACAAGCTGATCCGGTGACAGCCTGATATTAATCGTATGAAGAACGGCACCTGACATGGGGATTGCAAAATAACACTCAAGATATCTGTGACTGTCCCAATCCATGACACCAATGGTATCGCCCTGGTTAATTCCCATCTCCCCTAAAAGATTGGCAAGACAGGACACTCGCCTTGAAAGCGTTTTATATGAATATTGGCACTTATCGCTATAGATTATTTCCTGATCCGGCGAATGAACCAGAGGCACCCTTAATATATTTTTGATCAATAAAGGATAAGGATAGGCCAAATCAGTATTTTTGATAATTTTAACGCTCATTCACCCTCCTTTCACTAAATTCCAAACTTTACCGAATGTCCACTTTTATACAGTCTGGTTTCAATCATCAATGGGGAGTGCCCCCCATTTTTCAGGGGGAGACTCCTAAATCAGATTTTTTAAGATTGAATTGATAAAAAATGGCAGAGATTGCATCCATGCATCAGGATATAAAATTCAATTTGTAATATTGCCTGATAGTGAAGTAAGATACCCATTAGCAGCGCCCATTCACCTATTGTTGATCAATTATCCAATAAACCGGGAGGTAACAATTGTTTACCATTGGCGGCAGAGCTCATACATTAGATGAAATCATTCAGGTTTGCGAACTGGGGTATCCGTTTGTGGAAATCAATCTTGATGACCCTGATACTATTAGCGCCCGGATGAATCAATTATTAGAGATGAAAGAAAAATATGGGATTTATTATCTTGCTCATTTCCCAAACGAAGGAAACCCCTCCGATTTAGAACAGCTTCAAAATATTTTTATGCCAAAAATAAAAACACTTATTGAACTTTGCCCTAAACTGGAAATCAATAAAGCCACCATACATTTCTGGATGGATAAAAGAATGCAGTGGGCTTCTGATAAAATAATCACAAAAAAGATAGCTTTGCTTTCTGAAATGGTAGGCCATGCAGCAAAATCTGATCTAACACTCTGTCTTGAAAATTTATCCTGCCGATATGACAGCTTTGCACAGTTTTTTAATGAAATACCAAACTTAAGAATGACCATGGACATCGGACACGGGCAGTTATTAACCAATGAAAACACCTGTTTTGGATTTATGGAACATCTGTTTGAAAAGATACAACATATTCATGTACATGACAATTTAGGCGGCGACAAGGTCACAGATGATCTTCACCTTCCCCTTGGAAAAGGAATTATCGATTTCCCCCAAATTTTTTCAATCCTTAAGAAAAAAGGGTATTGTTCAACAATGACCATGGAAGTGAAACCCAATAAGATGAAAGAAACACAAACAATTATTAAACAACACATTTCATAGATGTGTCGCTTTTGATACAAACTTGAAAATTACAGACACTTCCATGTGAATGAAAATTATAGATGATAAAGAATTCAATAACAAAACGTCTTCAATCTATTCTCAGCTTGGAATTAATCTGAACTTCCCGGGCCTACCGGGCATGCAAGTTCGCAATATCGGCAGGGTTTGCTGACACTGCTGGGCTCATCAATCCCCATGATGGCGCCGTCCATCATCTGGGCTTCAGCATCGCGTTTATCATTTTCCAGGCTGCACAATTTTCTGGTAAAGGAACCGGTTTTTTTGAAAGCACCCCGTGGGCATGCATCGTGACAGGGCCTGTGGCAGTCTTTACATGGATCCTGCCCGCTTGGGCCTGTGGGGTTAAGATCTGCCTCTATGAATATGCCTCTTAAGCGAACACGGGTGCCGTATTCCGGAGTGACCAAAAGATTGTTTTTGCCGATCACGCCAATGCCGGCCAGGTGAGCGGAATCCTTTAAGAATGCTCCGCCGTATTCAATCTGGTAGGGAAGAGACAACGCTTTTATCCCCAGTTCTTCTTCCATCCATATGCGCAGTTTTCGAGACTGCATTCTCATGATTCCGTTACCAGGCGTAAAGCCCGGGACTTTCATACTCCACCAGTCAAGAACCGGCTCAGATCTCGGATGGTGAAGTGCCCAGACCAGAACGGATTTATGTTCAGACTTCCATTTTATACCGTCATATTCTTCATAGAATGGTTTTTCATCATAAACCGCGTAGGAGGGAGATGCCTTAAGATCTTTAATGGATGCAATTCCTGCCAGGGATGCACCCAATTCTTTGGCTTTTTCAATGATTGTCTGCTCAATGTTATCACCTAAGCTTTTCATCCATCTTACTCCTTGTTACCAGTCTATATCATTATTTTGTATAATATCATTTTTGAAGATACCGGAAAAGTCATCCTGAAATTTTGTTTCATTTTAATTTATTTCACCTCATTTAATTTACAAAGACTGGCGGATCAATGCATCTGCTGCCACGACCCCTTTGCCCTCTGCAAGAACCATGAGCGGATTAATATCGAGTTCAACAATTGATGATGGATTTTCTTCCACTATCCCGGCCACTTTCAGGATGGCATCTGCTGCTGCATTTAAATCTGCCTTTGGAGAACCTCTAAACCCGTTAAATAACGGTGCACATTTAAGCCGATTCAGTGCTGAAAGGACTTCATCTTTTTGGACTGGTAACAATAATGAAGCCGTATCTTTTATTAATTCAACCAGGATACCGCCACCACCGATTACCAGATACGGACCAAACTGATCATCCCGGGCCACCCCAACAATCAACTCCCCCACAGCATTTTCAACCATTTTTTCCACAAGAAAACGGTCTGAAACTCCAGCCATACTTTTTACGGCAGCTGACACCTCCTTTGAACAGGATAGATTTAACTTAACGCCATCGACCTCAGTTTTATGGTCCACACCCAAAGTTTTGACAACCACCGGGAAACCAAGCCGTTCTGCCACGTCCACAGCCTGTTCAGGGGATTGAACCACTTTTGAGGAGGGAACAGGAATCCCATTTTGAGAAAGAAAACTTTTTGATTCTGCTTCGTCCAATACTTTTGCTGAATTATTGTCAATTGGCGCTGCTTTTTCAAGAATAGGTAAAGCCTTTGGTTTCTTCCAGGCTTTTCCAATATCCACAGCAGCCTGAATACCCGCCACACCGGATTCAATACCTGCCAGCATGGCAACATTATCTTTCATTACACGGGCGGCAACCCTGTCTGAAATCGTATCTGAATAGGTAGATAAAATGGCACCTCTGGTATTGGTTTGCTTTGTGGCTTTGATAAATCCTTTTTCTGCTCCGCCCCAGGTGGATTGATCACATTTATCTTCTCTTGGATAATCCAACACGCACAAAGAAAGATCGAATCCCTGTTTTAAAAAAGCAGTGAAGTTGACAGCCATCTGTTTTTCATCATTCCAGTCAAACATCTGGAAATCAAAAGGATTGGCTGCCACCATTCGCTCATGGATCACATCATCCAATTCCCTGGTTACTTTATCTGACAATGGTGGCATACTTAATTGGGGGCCCATGGCATCGGCCAACAGGGTTAAATCACCTCCCGAAGTACTCATCGCACCGATTTCACCGCCTTCCAATGGACCCAAAACGTGTAAGACCTTCAGTGCTTCCATCAACGCTTCAAGTGAATTTACCCGGGCCACGCCAAGACGGTCAAACAATGCATTGACAAGGACATCGGACCCTGCCAGGGATGCGGTATGTGATACCACCATCTTTTTGGCGACCTGAGAACGACCTGTTTTAATGGCAACAATGGGTTTCCCCAGTTCCCTTGCAAGATTAACGCCCTGCTCAAAGGCGTTGGGGTCCGGCATGGTTTCAAGGTAAAGCCCAATGGCCGTTACATTTTCCTGTTGCGCAAATACATGGATGGCATCGTGGAGATCAAACTTTAACCGGTTTCCCAAAGACATCATGTACGCTATGGGGACACCGCGCCGCTGCATGGTCAGGTTGAACCCCACATTGGATGACATGGTAATGATTGCCACCCCCTCTTTTACCCGTTGGCCTCCCTGTTGATCCGGCCAGAGTGCAGCTCCGTTAAGATAATTGAGCAGGCCGTAACAATTCGGACCTATCAGGGGCATGTCTCCTGAGGCGTCCAGCAATTGTTTTTCAAGTTCAGATCCTTCAACTCCTGCTTCCGTAAACCCGGTGGCATAGCAGATCGCTCCGCCGGCACCCCTTGCGGACAGCTCTTTGACAATTTCAATCGTAAGATAACGGTTCACACCGATATATGCTGCATCAGGGGTGCCTGGCAGTTCACCTACCGATCGGTAAACCTTGCGCTCCATAATTTGAGTTTTTTTAGGATGAACCGGCCAGATCTCTCCTGTATATCCCAGTAGATCGCTCTGGCGGATCACTTCCTGTGCCTGAAAACCGCCAAAAACCGCTATGGATCTCGGTTGTAAAAGTCGCTCAAATGACATATGCCTTTCCCCCGCTATTGGCTTTACGATTGGTAACCCTTTAGATGTGAGCTATATCTGCCTGGTTAATATGGTTTACAAGCATTGTGGTTTCTCACACCGCATCCATCAGATCCCAAAAAACAGTTTGAATATATAAACCAAATTTTTATTATGGGAGTCTACGACACATGATTTGCGAGGACAATGGGGGGCACTCCCTATTTGTGGGGGGGAGAATCCCCTAATTTTTAGAGAGAATAAGGTCTTTTATTTTAAGATAGCGCTTAACCGATAATCCACTAACTATCCCAAAGTTCAGGGTTAACTATACCAATTTTGATGGCATATTTAAGCATCTCCAACCGGCCATGAACGCCTAATTTACTGCTGATGCTGCTTCGGTGTTTTTCTATGGTTTTGGGGCTGACGCAAAGCAGATCAGCGATCTCCTTGGTTGACGTTCCCTGCACGACCAGCCTGAATACCTGCTGCTCCCGTTCAGATAATAGATCATATCCAATTGCTGTGGGCTTATTCTTTTTTGTTTTTAAATAGGACTCAATAACATTGGCGCGTATTTTTGAACTTAAATAGTATTCATTGCTGCTTGCAGCGCGGATCGCATCCACGATATCGGTACTGGGTGATGCCTTGAGAACATATCCCATTGCACCTGATTTTAAAACCTGTTGTACATAGCTTTCATTCGCATGCATTGACAAAACTACGATTTGACTTTCAGGAAGGGCTTCTTTTATTAAGCCGATCGCTTCCAGACCATTGAGATTCGGCATTGCAATATCCAGTAAAATAACATCAGGGCTCAGTTCTTTGGCCTTCTCAAAAGCCTGTAACCCATCAATTGCTTCTCCGATGATAACGATATCGGTGAGGGGCACCAGCAGTTGTTTTATCCCGTCTCGAACGATGGCATGATCATCGGCAATAAGAACTTTGATTTGATTCATTTTGCTTCCCCTTAATGCATGGGTAATTCAACCCTGATGGCAGTGCCCTTCCCTGGCACAGATTTGATTTCAATATCTCCGTTTAAGGAGGCTACCCGTTCTTTCATGCTCAATAAGCCGATCCCTTTAGATGTTTCATCAGACGGCATTCCATTTTTTTCCTGATCAAATCCTATACCGTTATCCCGCAGAATAAAAATAACGCCGGGATGGCTGCTGGTCAATTTTATCTCGACCTTGTCTGCGTTGGAATGTTTTGTAATATTATTCAAACCTTCCTGGAAAATCCGATAAATTACAATCTCAACTTCGGGGGAAAGTCTCCGTTTGAATCCAATGGACTGAAAATCGATTGAGATGTCTTTAATCCGGCTATGAAACTCCTCAATATACCACTCGAGTGTGGGAATTAACCCAAGATGATCAAGCAGATCAGGACGTAGGCGGGATGTGGTATTCCGAATTTTATCAGCCAGTTTCTGGATTTGCTCAATTATTTTTTTGCACACACGATTTGCCTGTGTAAGTTCAGGAGGGATGTCATTTTGTAAAAATTCCACATCAAATTGCAGCAGGGTCAGGGCCTGACCGAACTCATCATGAAGGTCTGATGCCAAAGAGCGTCGTTCTTCTTCAATGCCCTCTATTAATTTCCTGGACAGCCTTTGAATTTCTTCCTGGGCTTTTTTCCGTTTCGTAATATCAATAAAATTTCCAACCGCCGCCGGAATTCCCATATAGGAGGCATGGGAGCTTCTCATGTCCACCCATATAACAGAGCCGTCTTTTTTTATAATCCTGAACTGGTAATGCCTTGGATTAATTTCGCCATGTTCTCTTTCAAGACCTCTTTTTTTAACCATTTCTTTATCTTCGGGCGCAACAATTTCCCAAAAATGATGCCCCAGAATTTCATCTTCGTGATCATATCCAAGCATATTGATCAACCTTTTATTCACAAAACTAAATCGTCCTCCTTTTTGAAACATATAGATGCCGGCAAGAGAATTATCCAGAATGGCCCTGTATCTCCCCTCAGATTCCTTAAGCTTTTTCGCAGTTTCCAAACGGTCGGTAATATCAATGGCAAATCCTTCATACCCTTTTAGTTTCTTAAGCACAGTGTTTCGGGTCGTACCGGTTAAATTGACCGATCTAATGGTACCGTCTTTTTTTTTCAATGTAGTTTCAAATTCAGTGATCGATCCTTCCTGTTGAATCATATCCTCAAAATCTTTGAATCCGTCTGTACCATTGAAAAAATGATCCTGCAATTTGGACCCAATAATATCAGCGCCGGATTTATACCCCATCATTTTTGCCCCGGCCTGGTTAACATTAATAAATGTCCCCTGTCGATCCGTGACATAAATCATGATGGGAGATTTCTCAAACAAATGGCGGTAACGCTGTTCTCCCTCCATTAGCAGCTGGTTCTCTTTTTTTAATTTTAAAATTTCTTCTTTGAGGTTTTTTATATCATCCATAAAGCAATCACCGGTGTTTATATGGGTGTTATTTTATAATCAATTCTTGGAACAGGCAAAAAAATAGTCACAACTCAAAAGCATATTATTTTTATTTTACGATAATAATGTATCCTGTTCAGCAGGCACAAAAAATTTCCAAATTTACTGTATAACCTGCTTGAATAAAATTTTATATGGGTACTTCCCCCCATTTTGCAGGGGAGCATACCTAATTTTTATAACAAATTTTTTGATTAAAAGACCAGGATGGATAATCTTTTTTTGCAATCATGACGATCTATTTTTTTTAACCTTTTCCCAGGCGTTGAGCCGTTGTTTCACAAGTTTTTCATACCCGCGTTCTGTTGGCTGGTAAAATGTCTGGTCTTTGAGGTTGTCCGGAAGGAAGGTCTGGGCCACAACACCGCCGTCATAATCATGGGCATATTTATACCCTTTTCCGTATCCGGCCTGCTTCATCAACCGGGTCGGGGCATTTCTGATATGCATGGGAACGGGCTGGTAACCGGTTTGATCCACAGTCTTTTTAACTTTTTTGCGGGCCATATAGACCGCATTGCTTTTGGGGGCGGTGGCAAGATAGATGGCTGCCTGGAAAAGAACATCATCCCCTTCAGGGTGGCCGAGCATTCGAAATGATTTCGAGGCATTCAGCGCCATGGTCAGGGCGCCGGGGTCCGCTAACCCCACATCTTCAGTGGCAAAACGGATCATTCTTCTTAAAAGATAGACCGGGTCATCCCCGGCTGCCAGCATCCGTTCAAGCCAGTAGACCGCCGCATCCGGGTCACTGCCGCGCATACTTTTGATAAAGGCTGAGATCAGGTTAAAATGCTCTTCCCCAGCCTTGTCGTACAAAAGCATCTTTTTCTCAATGGCTGATGCTACATCTTCCTGGGTGATGGCATCTTTGTCTGTTAGAAAATTTACCGTTGTCTCAAGATTGGTCAGGGCGATCCGTGCATCCCCGTCACTGATGTCGGCGATATATGCAATGGCATCATCATCAAGAAGGCCTTTCTCCAATCCCAGACCATTGTCCGGGTCAGCCAGACCTCTAATCAGTATTTTGGCGATATCTTTTTTCCCAAGACGGTTGAGCGCAAACACCCGGCACCGTGACACCAGGGCCGGAATCACCTCAAACGATGGGTTTTCAGTGGTGGCGCCGATCAGGGTAATCAGTCCGTTCTCTACATGGTGGAGAAATGCATCCTGCTGTGCCTTGTTAAACCGGTGGATCTCATCCACAAATAGAATGGTCTGTTTTTTGAACAGCTTCCGGCGTTCCTTGGCCTCATCGATCACCTTGCGGATATCTTTCACACCGGACAACACCGCGGATATCCGGACAAAATTGGATGCCGTGGCATTGGCAATAATCCCGGCCAGGGTTGTCTTTCCACAGCCGGGCGGCCCCCACAGAATAATGGAAAACACCCGGTCATTGATAATGGCCTGCTCCAAAAGACTGCCTTTGCCGGTCAGATGATCCTGGCCCACCAGGTGATCAAGGGTCGCTGGCCGCATCCGGTCGGCCAGTGGCCGGGCCGCTTTATTTTCCCCGGTTGCCGTTGATTCAAATATATCCATTTTACCGCCCTTACCGATTATCCCGGTGGTAGGTCAATTATTGATTGGCCTAATCATTGATTATCCCGGGCTCTTTTTTTCAGGCTCTGTTCCTTACGCTGCTGTTTTTTCTTTCGAATATTTTTTTTCTTTTTCTGGAAATACCGCTCCTGTTCACGCGAGTCGCCGGAGAATTCCAGTCTCCCTGTTTTCTCCCTGAAATAGAGCCGTATGGGTGTTTTTTCAAGGGGAATCATCTGCCTGAGCTGATTGGTCAGATACCGCTTATATGAAAAATGAATACCCTTGGGAAAATTGACAAAACAGACAAAAGTGGGGGGTTTTGATGCCACCTGGGTGGCGTAAAAAAACTTGAGGCGCCTGCCCTTATAAAGGGACGGCTCTTCCCTGAAAACAGCATCTTCAATGATCCGGTTCAACACCCCTGTATTGATCCTGTGGCAGTATTCCTTATGGATTTTAACCACCTCATCCAGAATTTTGTGGCACCGCTGCCCGGTCTTGGCCGATATGGTGATGGCCGGGGCATAGGATAAAAACTTGGCTTTATACCGCAGATCCTCCATGTACCGCTTGACACTCTTTCTTGGGCCGTCCAGAAGGTCCCATTTATTGAGCAGAAAAAGCGCACCGCATCCCCGGTCCTGGGCATACCCGGCAATGGTGATGTCCTGGTCTGTCACCCCTTCATCGGAATCTATCAGGATCAGGGCCACATCGCACTCGTCCATGCTTCTCAACGCCTTGAGGATGGAAAATTTTTCTATCTTTTTGGTTACCTTTCCCTTGCGCCGGATACCGGCCGTATCAACGAGGGTGAACTGCCTGCCTTTGCGCTCCACGGATAGTTCAATGGCATCCCGGGTTGTGCCTGCCTTTTCATTGACCACCACCCGTTTTTCCCCAAAAAGGCGATTGGCAAGCGAAGATTTCCCAACATTGGGGCGTCCCACAATGGCGATCCGGATATTAGATTCATCATCCTTGTCTTCAACTTCGTAAGACGGAAAAGTTTTTACAAGATCATCTAAAAAATCCCCCACCCCGATGCCGTGCTCAGCCGAGACTTCATAAAAGGAATCTATTCCCAAAGAATAGAACTCAAGCAGCTCTTCATGCTGCCTGTGGCTTTCCACTTTATTAATCAGATAAAACACCGGTTTTTCCATGCGGCGCAGAAAATCGGCAAGTTCCCTGTCATAGGGGGACAACCCTGCCCGGCCGTCCAGAATAAACACCAGCACGTCTGCCTGGTTGGCAGCGGCCGTGAGCTGCTCTTTTATCTGGGAGGCAAAATAATCATCATCCGTACTTAAAAAACCGCCGGTATCGATAATGGTAAACTCCACATCTTCCCATACAGCATCGGCATAATGCCGGTCGCGGGTCACACCCGGAAAATCATCCACAAGAGCCCGTTTGGATCGTGTAATCCTGTTAAACAGTGTGGACTTACCCACATTGGGCCGGCCCAGAAGGGCAACAACCGGTTTCATATCCTACCTCCAAAAATTAAAATCAAATGGGTGCTTTATACAATATATTGAATTATTTTGAAATATGAATCATTGAAACGTTATCGCAAATTTTCAGGGACCCGTCATTTCGTCCAGGAAAACAGAGCGCTTCCAACAATTAAAAATGCGAGGCTTAAGCCCAGAAGGCTTGAAATCTCAAACGAAACCTGGGAGAGCGTGGCACCGTCATTGATAACCTTGCGTGCTGCTGACAGAAAATGGGTCAGCGGTAATGCTGCAGCAACGCTTTTCACCCACCCTGATGCCCCTTCAATGGAAAACCAGACCTCAGATAAAAACATCATAGGCCAGCAGATAAAATTAATAATGCCATTGGTTAACTCCTCATTGGTTCCCCGGCAGGCAAGCACCAGCCCAAGGCAGACCATGCAGACAGTTCCTGACAAAAAAACTATAAAAACATCCAGGTAGGACCCTTTCATGTTGAATGAAAAAATAAAATCACACCCCAGCCAGACCAGGGCCGATGTGGACATCAACACCGTGACCCGGGACGCCATCTGGGCGGTCAGATATTCAAACGCTGTCACAGGCGTTGCTTTCAGACGTTTGAGTACACCGCTGCGTCTATACCGGACAATCACATACCCCACCCCGAAAAGAGAGGAGAACATGATGTTCATCCCTAAGATACCCGGGAACAGCCAGTCAAGATATCGAATCTGATCCCCTTTGATGACCTGGCGGTTCAATCTTTTTTCAATCAGGGTATCCGGCATAACGGACTCTTTGAGCACTCTTTCCAGCATATATCCTTTGGGAGATGCATCACTGACCCAGTACCGGGGCGTCCCCGGCTTATTTTCCAAAAGCAGATCTATTTTGTGATGCAGCAGCTTATCCATGGCATCATCCAGGGACCGAAACCCGACCATCTTAACATATTGATTGTTTTTGAGTTTATCCGGAACACTCACGGCCTGCTCTTCAAGTACTGCCTCTGACACCGGCCATATCCCAAGCTTATACTCAGACCGGGTGTCTGAGCTGAAAATCACGCCAAACCCGACAACTATTAAAAATGGAAACAGAATATTCCATCCAAATCCTGCCCGATCCCGGACAAACTCATAATTTCGGGCAACAAACAAGACCCATATTCGCTTGAAATTCATACCTGTTATTCTCTTAAATTTTTCCCGGTCAGTTTTAAAAATACGGTCTCAAGATTGCGCACATCCCCGTCATGGCCACAATGCTTTTCCACCAGGTGTTGAGGGGCGCCCTGCTCGATGATCCGGCCGTTATCCATAATCGCGATAATATCGCAAAGTCCCTGGGCTTCTTCCATGTAGTGTGTGGTTAAAACAATGGTCTTCCCCTGGCTGTTGATCCCTGCGATAATGTTCCAGACATGTTTCCTGGCCTGGGGATCAAGGCCCGTGGTCGGTTCATCCAGAAAAATAAGACTGGGGTCATTTAAGAGTGCCAGCCCAAGCAGCAGCCGCTGTCTCTGGCCGCCCGAAATCTTATTGTTCAGACTTTTCCGGATATTTTCAAGCAGGCATAGTTCAATGACCTCATCCACCGGCAGATGATGATTGTAAAACGCGGCAAAGGTTCTAAGGGTCTCCTCAACCGTCAGATATGCCAGAAGCTCTGTTTGTTGGAACTGGATGCCGACCTCCTGCTTAAAGGTCTGATCCCGTTTTTGTCCCTTATATAGAATCTGCCCCGCATCCGGATCAAGGATGTTTTCAATCATCTCCACCGTGGTTGTCTTCCCGGCCCCATTGGGTCCTAAAAGGCCAAAACAACTTCCCAGACGGATATTGAAACTAATCGTATCAACCGCTGGGTTTCCATTATAGGATTTTTTTAAATCACGGACTTCGATTATATTTTGTTTCTTGTTCATCATATTTTATCTGTTGTTTTCATTCTTCATCAGGACAAAGTTTATGCCCCCAGCAAGTGGAATCCCCATGTTCCGTAAAACAGAACATATGACCTTCCATGTTGATCAGCGCAACCATTCAAGTTTATGGCCGTTTGGTTTTACACCGCCTGCCAGCTGAACTATTAATCATAAAGCCATTCTGACAACCGCTATAACTTAGTCTGATTCAATTATTATTACAAGACGGTTTGATATCAAACCGTTTGACTTATAGTGATTCTCAAAAAGATGTTCTTAAAAAAAAATATGAAAAAAATCACCCAAAGGCAAATCGATTGTCACTCAACAAGATTTAAAATTTGAGTGATAGAAAACCATATCCGTGTATCGGAACCTGTTTCTGCGATTTGCTATACAAGAAAATACCAATGGTGCACCATCAAAATTTTCATCACACACACTTGTCATGGCAAAAAAGATGCGATATGAGATCTTTTAATCGTAATGCGTCACTTTTTTTACAAAAAAATTGCATCGGAGATATCTTATGGGAAGAGAAATTGTTTTATTCAAAAGTGAAGAAAAAAAGACAGCCAAAGAAATTGCCGAAACACTCAGGCTGATTGCAGACAAAATCGACTCAGGCTCGATGACCTTAAAACAGAGTGATACCCAGGTGGACATCGATTTCCCCGGGACCATGACATTTGAACTCAAGGTTGAAGAGGAGCACGGCAGAAAACTAAAAAAATCGTTTGAGATTGAGCTGGAATGGACCCCCGGGGAAGGTACTGAACACGGGAGCACATCTATCCTCTAACCCGAATAACAGGCAGATGGTTTTTACACTCACCATTGACTGGTGGGTTTTTACCAGGAAAGTGCCACTTCCCCGGGTTTTAATTACCGGGTAATACAGTCGTTGAAAACTATAAAAGAAAACCCATCTGCTGACAGTTCAACCCCTTATCCGCTGATGTTTAAAATTTGAAAATCAGGCCTATAGCCGGACCATGGGTCACGGTATCATAGGCAAAATAGCTTTGTGTATTGCGTGTGCCTGTCTCATAATCCACCCAGAGCGCTACATACTGCAAATTAAGAATAATGGACTCGGTGATCTGGTACATCACGCCAGCTGCCACTTTGGAGGTAAAATCAGACTCCAGGCCAAGCCCGCCGATATCCCCCCGGACCATTAGCTGCCACTCTTCGGCGATATCAAAAAAGGCACGGGCACCAATAATGGCATCCACCCAGTTCTCATCGCGCTGCCTGGAAAGCCGGGGGAGAATATTACCAGCATTTCTGACCACCTCAATCTTATTTTTCCAGCGCCGCACACCGGCAAAAATGTCCCAGTACCCATTTGACATGGTCATCCTCTTAAACCCCACAAGCTCTATAGTGGTCTGCTTTACACCCGAAGCCCAGGTGGTCAAAAGCCCCGGCACATTATCAACTTCCAGATCCATGAATGCAAAATCAAACGCAAGCCCATAATCATTTTTATAGACAGCTTCCATGTG
The DNA here is from genome assembly GCA_964562385.1 of uncultured Desulfobacula sp. Classification (GTDB taxonomy): domain Bacteria; phylum Desulfobacterota; class Desulfobacteria; order Desulfobacterales; family Desulfobacteraceae; genus Desulfobacula. The sequence continues at coordinate 4,029 of CAZLTD010000041.1, read as the reverse complement.
GACCATGCCACCCATTTTCAGGTTGTCAAAAATATCGCTGGTTGAAATATTCACATCCGCATCATTCACAACATTGATTGAGGCATCCCCGTTAATATTTGCAAACAGCAGATAGGGCTCAATCTGGAACTGCCACTGTTTTTTATTTGCGTCTCCGGCACCGGCCCACACCGGCATCAATACCATCATGATCACGATCAGTCCGGCCAGCAAAAGTTGTTTCTCTAAACCAATTTGGATATTCCTCTTGTAGATCACTATTTATTCTCCTTGAAAATGATGAGTTTGCTTAATTTTTATGATTTCTCCATCCACAGGCAGACTTGTTTTGACCCCTTTTTCTTGCATAAATAAAATAGCGATGTCAAGCACGGTTCTCATAAATTATTTTTCTTAATTTAAATTTTTTATCTTCCCATTCCTGTATTGACATTAATTTCGCTATTTTCTAAAACGAAACAGGTTATACTGCTCAAAGACAATGTGATGACTATTTTCACTCTGCTGCAAATCCTTAAGCTTTAAAAATATTTATCCGGCAGTACAAGTTTTCGCGTTGTGATGAATCGTCATGAAATACTTTGATTAACAGATCTTTGTAAATTAAGACCACCCATTGATATTTTGTCGTTACACAGGAGATACAAATGAAACACCGCATTGATAGATGGCTCTTTTTTATGATCAGTTTGCTTTTATGCTCCAGTGCTTTCACTCTTGCGCAGGCCGGTACTGCCGACACCGGGCCGCCACGGCTGATTTTGCAGGTCACTGTGGACCAGCTTCGGGGAGACTTTCCTTTCAGGTATTATGACCGCCTGCCGGACGGCGGATTTAAATATCTGGTTAAAAACGGCACCGTCTTTCGGGATGCCCACCATGCCCATGCCAATACGGAAACCATTGTCGGGCATGCCACCCTTGCCACCGGTGCCCACCCTGCCGACCACGGCATGATCGGCAATCTATGGCTGGACCGGGAAAAAGGACGGATCATCTATAACATCGAAGACAACCGCTATGATTTGCTCACAAAAGACGCCGGGGTGGACAAGAGCGCCGAGGTGGACCCGACCCAGAAGGCTGCCGGGACCGACGGACGGTCGCCTGCTGCCATCATGGTTTCCACCTTTGGCGATGAGCTGGCCATCCACACTGGGGGCCAATCAAAAATATTCGGGGTGTCAGTCAAAGACAGAGGCGCTGTGTCCATGGCAGGCCACGCCGGCAAGGCCTTCTGGTTTTCAAAGGCCAATGGCGAATTTGTCACCAGCTCCTATTATTATAAAAAATATCCCCAATGGGTGACAAACTGGAACAATAAAAATATGGCCGCAAGCTATTCAGACAAAGCCTGGACCCTTCTAAACGATCCTGAAGAGTATCTTTTCAAAGATGCAGATGACCAGGATTGGGAGACCGATGTTTATGGATTCGGAACAACATTCCCCCATCAATTCGGGAATGCCGACAGCAAAACCTTTACCACGTTTCTAACTCTGAGCCCGGCGGGTGATGAAATCCTGCTGGATTTTGCCAAGACCCTGGTTGACAGTGAAGCCCTGGGACAGGATGGTGTGACCGATTATCTGTCCGTCAGTTTTTCATCCACCGACTATATCGGCCACGTGTTCGGCCCGTCCAGCCTTGAAAGCGAGGATAACGTGATACGGCTGGACAGGGTTCTGGCAAATCTTTTCGACTTTATCGACAAAAAGGTGGGACTTGACAACACACTGGTCATCCTGTCGGCCGATCACGGCACGCCTGAGGCACCCGGATACCTGAAAAGCCTTGGCATTCCGGCAGGCTATGTCCAGCCCGACACCTGGGACAAAACACCGGCCATTAAAGGCTTAAAAAACAGGTTCGGTATTGCCAGAAATCTGATAGAAAAATATGAACACCCCTATGTTTATCTGAATCAAAAAACCATTAAAGAGAACAAGCTGAATCAGGCAGAGGTTGAAACGGCCATTGCACAGGAGTTGGTTCGATTTAAAGGGGTGGCCCTGGCTGTCTCCAGCCGCGCACTTGAAACTGCGGCTCTTCCTGACACGGAAATCTACCGGTCTGTACTGAACAATTTCAACCCTGTGCGATCCGGTGATATCTACCTGGTATTTGAACCGCACTGGTTTATCAATGACTTTGACGGGCTGACCGTCACCGCCACCCACGGATCACCGTGGCGGTACGACACCTTTGTCCCGATCATGTTCGCCGGTGCCGGCATTGCGCCGCAACAGATTTTCCGCCGTGTCCACACAATCGATATCGCCCCGACCTTAAGCCAGGTGATCGGGGCCAATCCGCCATCCGGCGCCAAAGGTTTAATTCTCAATGAAATTTTTAACAAATAATATCCATTAATATCAGGAGGCATCAATTATATGCTGCACGCTTTGGGTAAATTTTGCGGTACCCTGTTTAAATTCATTTTAAAAACAGTGATCATCTGCGTAGCCGGCATTCTGATGCTTCTTTTTTTCCATGCCGGCAAACTGCCGGATCTGGATGTGTGGCACACCCGGATTCTTGAATCCGAATTCAGCAGGGAGGACGGCCTTCAAACTTTTGAAGCGTACCTTGAGCTTGAAGACAGGCTTTTTGAGGAGCTTGACGAAAAAATCAGCACAAAAATCCCTGAACATACCCGGACCCGCCTAAACCGGTTTGTCAACGGCAGCCTGTCTGATCCGGCACTCAACGGGCCCAACTGGAACCGGTCCTTTGTTTTAAATTCATCCGCACCCAAAGCCTGCATCCTGCTGCTGCACGGCATGTCAGACTCACCCTACTCTTTGAGACACCTTGGAAACCAGCTGAATAAAAAAGGGGCCTTTGTTGTAGGACTGCGCCTTCCCGGACATGGAACAGCGCCTTCCGGCCTTCTTAAGGTCCAATGGGAGGATCTGGCTGTGGCCACTGAACTGGCAATGAACTATACATCCGGTAAAAATAAGGATTGCCCTGTCTATATCATCGGGTATTCCACAGGCGCCGCCCTTGGGCTTCACTATGCCCTGCGCACCCTGAATGATGCGCAATTGAAAAAAATTTCCGGTATTGTCATGATTTCGCCTGCCATCGGTGTCGGTAAAATAGCAGCTCTTGCACAAACACTTGAAAAAACAAGCCGTCTGCCGGGATTTCACAAACTTGCCTGGACCGACATCATCCCGGAATACAACCCATATAAGTACAATTCTTTTACCACCAATGCCGGAGACCAGGTCTACCGATTAACCCGGGAATTAAACCGTCTTCTGGCAGCAGCACAAAAAGAAAACCGTTTAGATGCGCTTCCCCCTATTTCTGCCTTTCAGTCCATTACCGATGCCACGGTATCCACGGCTGCCCTGGTTAAAAACCTGTTCAACAAACTGCCCCCCAAAGGAGACGAACTGCTTATCTTTGATATCAACCGAACATTTGACTTTGCACCGCTCATCCGCAAAGACCCGGTCCCTGCAGTGCATGATCTTTTTAAAACCCCTAAACTGGCCTTTAACGTCAGCTTCATCACCAATAAGAACCATAAAGCCCGGGAAATGATGCTTAGGCAAAGAAAAGCCGGTGATGATCGAACGATCCAATCAGAACTGTCCCTGGCCTGGCCTGTGGGGATATATTCTCTGTCCCATGTCGCACTCCCGTTCCCAGCAGATGACCCGGTTTACGGGATAGTGCCCCCCGATAAAAGAATCCGGATAAATCTTGGCAATATCCCTTTGAAGGGAGAAAAGGGAATCCTAACAATCCCGGCCGCTGAATTCAACCGGCTCAAATACAATCCCTTTTACCCTTATATGGAAGAAAAAATTATGGAATTTATTTTTTAGTAAGCACCGAGCCAAAGATAGACTCCGATGATAAAAGATATATCAGAAATATAAATAGAATTTTTTCAAACAAACCTTAAGATGGCTGACCTGATGCTGTAAGAGCCAGTATAGATTTAAACCGGTAAAAACATCGAGTAGGGTGAGGTCGGTTAATTAATCCGGCCTCATCCCTCTCACAGAA
>CAZLTD010000040.1:0-40406 GCA_964562385.1 uncultured Desulfobacula sp. | reverse complement strand
CCGTCCCGTCAAAAACATCCTCCGTCCCGGCATTTTTAAAAGACTTTATCATGACTCATATTATAACGGTAGTCGTTATAATTGTCAATCATAGAAATTTCGAACGTTTTGAGATGAACAATAATATACCCAGACCACTTGAAGTTCAGAGCCAGTCACCAATAACCGGAAAGTCCGGGGTAGCGCTCATGTTAGCAGATGCTTTCCGGGAGTTTGAAAAAGATGCGTCGGCAGCAGTTGCAGTCTTGTGGGGAGAAGGGGGCAGTTTTTGTGCGGGAGCCGATCTCAAAGCCTTAGCCGGGGAATCCACTTCCAGCCCAAACCAGATGTTCATGGATATGGCAAAAGACGGTCCTATGGGGCCCTCGCGTATGCATTTAGCCGGTGACCTCGCTCCGAGGTCAGCACTAATATTAGTTGAATTTGAATCTCGCGAGGCATTTGAGAATTATTGCAATGATCCCGCTCTCAAAGACCTGCATCCACACAGAACAAATGGAACAAGTAATTATATTTGGCAGCTTTTTGACAAACTATCCGATTTGAGGCCTATACTAAATACAATAAAATAAAACCTTGCTATCGATCCTTGAGGTAGGCCTTCCTACGAGAAACAAGGTATAGGATAAAGAGCAGTTGTCTATCATCAAACGCTCAGACCATTCACCGGCCTTGCGTTTACTTCTTTTTTAATTCTCCGTGTTGTCCAAAAAAGAGGGGAAACATTTAATTCTGTACCTTCAAAATTTTCACTGAGACCTGGCATAAGATGTTTCAGAGAAAATCGGTGATCGGTTCTCATTAGCACCTTTATCTTTAAGGGCTTTTGTTGAGGACTATTTCAAATCGAAATCTTCTGGATATCGCTTTCAGAGGTCAACACTATTATTAAAAGTCTGAATCTAATCAAATTGTACGGTTAGCGGGAGTTATCAATTGTTGCAGGTGTTATTTTATTTGTCATTCGCAATAGATGCCCGCCAAAATAGCTTTTGGGCAATACGGTTTTATGAGAATCAAAAAACCAACACAACGGGAGAATTAATTCTCAACCTATCCGTGTTGGCAACATAGCTGGTCTGCATAACCAAGGGGATTACCGAGATACCCTTAAGGATTTTGAGTCGGCAATTCTGTATTCTTATAACCATTCAATGGCACAGGAAATTTAGGAATCGTTACAAAACAACTTGATCTAAATTGTTTTCTAAATCCCTTAAAAGCCTGGGCATTTTGAAAGCAAAAGTTCAAGTGATTTTGTAGCAGATCCTTACATAATGGACAGATTGGCAATTAATATCTTTACTGGGTGTTTTTCAGTGATTCAACCTGTTTGTTGAATTTTTGTACCTTTGTCTCAAAGGTGGTGCGTTTTTTTTCATACGCTGCAATCTCGCCACTCAGCTCCATGATGCGCTCATTGTAAAGGTCCGTGGTCAAAAGTTTCTGCTGCGCCAGCAGTTCTTTTTGTTTTTTCTGGAGATCTTTATACTGAATAGTCAGCGCTGTCTTCTCTTTTTCAAGTGCTGCCTGTTGACGGGCCAGTGATTTGCGTTTGGTTTCAGGTGGCGGTGTTGGGGGGTCTTTAGTTATGATGCTTTCATGAACGGTCAGGTTTGGACGCTGGTCTTTGGGCACGTCCAGAAGATTGTCTGAAAAACGCTTTACACCGCTTTTGTCGACCCATTGATAGAACTGCGCATGAACAATGGATATTAAAAGAATGAAGAAAAAACAGACAAAATAATAGCTGATTTTTTTCATGGGTTTCTCCTGAACATTAAAGGCTGAAAAGCAATGCTGGTTTAAAGTGTAATGGAAGATCCACAGCCTTGTCAAGGGCGGGTGAAATCATGGGATCAGGAGGTATAGTGCCTGACCCGGTAGATAACACTGATAACCAGAAAATACATGCCCACAATTTCTATGATAAAATAGGTGACATAATAGTATAGGTGCCGGATAAGCCGGGTTGGGATCAATGTGCCCACAGCCACGATACACAGGCAGATCAGTGAAAAAAAAGTATAGTAATATCCCTTTGCCACAAGACCTGTGAGAAAAAACATACTGATGTTCATGATTACCAGTAAATTATTCAACCGGGACAGGTTGTTCCAGAAAACAGCATAATCCTTTTCAAAAGCAGCGCTCAGGTTCTTTAGATAGCCCTTTTTCATCAATTCCTCCAGGCCATTGGCAACAGTTTGATTGTGCGACGTTAGCAATCGTTACAAAATAACTTGATCTAAATTGTTTCCCAAAACCCTAAAAAGACTGGATATTTTGAAAAAATAAGATCACGTAAGGCAATGCACAGCTTTGCCCCTAAGTAATTTTGGAGCCGATCCTTAGCTTAAGAATATAGTCGATGAATGACGGCTGGCCTTACAGATATTATCAGCCCGGATATTTTGTGAAATATCCGGGCTGGGGCACTGGCTGTGCAATTAGAAAAAAATGATACCCGTACCCACAAGAATCAGCAACAGGACAACAATGATGATCCCCATAAAAACAGGTGACATGGATTTTTTAGGAATAATACCGCATTTCGGGCATTTTTCAGTCAAAGTGACCACTGATTCCCCGCAATTGTGACAGATTTTAAATCCCATAAGATCCTCCGTTAGAGGGTGGCAATAATTATTGAGACCGCCCGGGTTAGTTTTTTTACATAGGGCAGGTGCAAAAATTCGTTGGGGCCGTGGGCATTGGAGTTGGGGCCCAGGACGCCGGTTATTAAAAATTTGGCCTGTGGGAATTTTTGTGCCAGCAATGTCATGAAAGGAATGGATCCGCCTTCCCCGGCAAAACAGGGGGTGCAACCAAAACAATTGTCCGATGCCTTATTGACGGCTTTTTCCAGGGCCTCTCCCATATCCGGCATATCCCAGCCCGCAGCATGTTTCAATACATTAAACCTAACAGATGCCCCGTACGGCGGGTCCTGTTCAAGCATCTGCTTTAATTTTTTGGCGGGCAGATCAGTATCAAGTGTGGGAGGGGTTCGTATGGACAAAAGCAACTTGGTGGACTGTCTGATGACGTTGGCAGCCGATTTGATGTCCGGTAAACCGTCAGCCCCGATATAGGATATAGCAGGTTTCCATGTACTGTTGGTTATCAGGGCCAGGGGATTATCGCTGACTGCGGCCGCCCCTTTAAAAAGTGGGAGTGCGGCGATCAGGTTTTTTTCAATGATTTTGGCTGTATCCTGAATCTGTTTTTTTCGGTTTGCCGGGACTGGCATATAAAACTCATCAAGCAGCAGGGCGCCTGTTTTTGCATCTTCTATCCGATCTAAAAGCTGTCGCAGGATGCGAAAACTATCTGCCACCATTCCGGAGCTGCCCGAATGGATATCCTGGCTTAAGATTTTGGCTTCTAGCTCTCCGATAACAGCGCCTCTCAAAGAGGTGGTAATCCAGAGCCGGTCATAGTCGCCGCACCCTGAGTCAAGGCAGACAATCAGATCCGGATTGCCGATCGTTTCGGCGCAGGTTTCAAGATAATGTTCCAGATCCCAGGAGCCGCTTTCTTCACAGGTTTCAATCAGGATGACAATTCTTGGGTGAGGGATGTTTTCATTCTGCAGTGCTTTAACAGTCGTCACCGCACTGAATATTGAATATCCGTCATCAGCGCTGCCGCGTCCATAGAGCCGGTTGTTTTCAATCACCGGTGTCCATGCCCCTTTGTTTTTATCCCAGCCGCTTGCCGGTGGTTGTTTGTCCAGGTGGCCATACATCAAAATAGTTTTATCGATATCCGGTGTTGTGGCCTCAATCTCCAAAAGAAGGATTGGTGTCCTGCCTTTGGCCTTGATAATACGGACATCGGCATTTTTAAGATTCATGGCCAAACAGAACCGTTCGGCAAGTTTCAGGGTGTCAAGAAGATGGGGGGTGCTGTCCCATTTTGGATTAAAGGCTGGTGATACAGCAGGAATGGTCACATACTCTGTAAGGGCCGGCATGACCTCGGTATCCCAGGTTTTTTCAATAAAATTGCCTAATGAATTGATATTCACAATAATTCCTTTTATATAATGATAAACGGATTTAAAAAAATAATCCAAAGAGTAACCAAAAAACAACGGGCTTTCAAGAAAAACCCTGAGGATTGTCATGGCCTGAAAGGCCGTACCCAATCCCGCGAACCCTGAAACAGCCGGAGTTGAATACTATGGAGACACACATCACATTTTCAGTCGGTAATATCACGTTAGAGGGCATTTTAGATGAGCAAGAGGGAGATCAGGGGGCTGTTATCTGCCACCCCCATCCCCTGTACGGTGGGAATATGGAAAATCCGGTGGTGCTGACCATCGCCCGGGCCTTTGCCAAAAAAAATATAACCACCCTGAGGTTTAATTTCAGGGGAACCTGTAACAGCAGCGGTATGTTTGACAATGGTGTTGGGGAGCAGGACGATATTCGTGCGGCGTTGAATTTTTTAAACGAAAAGGGCTTTGCCAATCCATGGCTTGCAGGGTACTCATTCGGAGCCCGGATGAATGCGGCTGTCATCTCCCAGGGGTGCACGGTCAAAGATCATATCATGGTATCTCCGCCGGCGGGATTCATGAGTTTTGATGATATTGATAAAATGCCGGATACAGGATTGATTGTCACCGGCAGCAATGATGACATCGCACCGCCAAAGGTTGTGGGGGAACACATTCAGCGGTGGGGCATAGATCCGCAGTTTGAAATTATTGACGGGTGTGATCATTTTTACGGCGGCCGCCTGGACGATCTTTATGGTATGCTTGTGGCGTATTTGTCATAAACTAAAGGTCAGCTTACTAAAGGCCCTTTGGGGCGGATAGTGTGAACAATTTGTTTGAATCGTGAGTGTAAACTTAAAGGACGGTTTTATGACAGCCCAGGACAAACTTGATTTTGACTATATTGTTATCGGTTCCGGATTTGGCGGCAGTGTGTCGGCATTGCGCCTTGCACAAAAAGGATACCGTGTCGGCGTTCTGGAAAAAGGGAAAGAGTGGCAGACAAAAGATTTTCCCAAAACCAACTGGCGGATAGACAAATATTTATGGGTGCCGCAACTTGGATGCTACGGGTACCAGATGATGACCTTGTTCAAACATGTCATGATCGTTCACGGTGGCGGGGTCGGCGGGGGAAGCCTGGTCTATGCCAACCAGCTGCTCACGCCGCCGGATGAGGTTTTTCAAAGCCCTGACTGGGGGTTTGACGATGTTAAACAAAAACTTGCACCCCATTATGAGACGGCCAGATCAATGCTGGGAGCCACGGTCAGCCCCCAGGTGGGAAAGGCGGACCGGCTTTTAAAAGAGGTCGGCATGGAGATGACCGGCAAAGACACCTTTCATAAAAATGATGTGGGGGTTTTTTTCGGGGAGCCGGACAAAACGGTCCCGGATCCCTACTTTAACGGAAAAGGGCCGGATAGAACAGGGTGTACCTTTTGTTCCGCCTGCATGATCGGGTGCCCGGTGGGTGCTAAAAACACACTGGATAAAAACTATCTGCATCTGGCAAGGGGGCTGGGGGTTACCATTATTCCCGAAACCACTGTTACAGGGGTTCGGCCGCTCTATGGTAAAAGATATGAAGTGCTGACACAGTCAACCACGGGATTGATTAAAGAAAAGAAAACTTACAGCGCCAAAGGGGTTATCTTTTCAGGCGGGGTGCTGGGCACGGTTAAATTGTTGAGCAAATGCCGGGATAAGGGGTTGCTGCCCAATATTTCGCAAGAACTTGGCAACTATGTCCGGACCAACTCCGAAGTGCTGATCGGTGTTCAATCCCGGGACAGGGAGACAAACTGGAGCGATCAGATCGCCATCACCTCCGGGATTTATCCCGATGACACCACCCATATTGAAATCGTCCGCTATAACAAAGGCGCTGATCTGTTGCTCAATCTTTTAACGATCATGTGCGGCGGTGGTGGGAAGATACCCCGGTGGTTAAGATTTACAGGGAATGTGTTCCGGCACCCCTTGCGTTTTATAAAATTGCTCTGGCCCCTGGGAAGGGCGGCCACAACATCTATTCTGCTGGTCATGCAGACCGATAAAAATCATCTGAAATTGTCGTATAAAAAAAGATGGTGGCGCCTGGGTGGCAAATCGATAAATTCGGAAGTGCCAGATGGATTTGAACGCTCCCCAAGTTATATCCCGGTTGCCAATGAAACCGCAGAGCGGCTGGCACAAAAGATGGACGGGATACCTCTGAGTTCCTATCCGGAAGTGCTGCTGAACACATCCACCACCGCCCATATCCTTGGCGGCTGCTGCATGGGGGAGTCTGCTGAGACCGGGGTGGTGTCAAACAAAGGTGAATTGTTCAACTATCCTAATTTATATGTGGCGGACGGGTCTGTGGTGTCGGCAAATTTAGGGGTGAACCCGAGCCTGACCATCACGGCACTGTCCGAATACATCATGTCGCAGATACCGGAAAAAGTCTGAATGAACTTGATTTAGCTGACTTTACATGGCAGGGCTGTCAATAGTGCTTCTGTCCTTTATATTTTTCCTTTGGTTTGAAGCCCCCCAAAAGAGTGCTGCCGCATTACCTCATAGCTTAAGATGGCAACCGTGTTGGCCAGGTTCAACGATCTGGAGTGGGCAGACATGGGAACCCTTATACAATTATCTTTGTTCTCCCGAAGCATTTCTTCAGGCAGCCCCACTGATTCTTTGCCGAAAATCAGATAGACATGGTCTGAATAGTTGAACCGGTCGCACTGTGTTGCGGCCTTTTTTGAGAGAAACAGTTTCTGGCCCCGGGGGTTTTTAGCCAGAAAATCATCAAAGTTTTGATATGTTTTAACATCGAGATCTTTCCAGTAATCAAGTCCGGCACGCCTTAAATATTTATCTTCTATGGAGAATCCCAAGGGTTCCACAAGGTGCAGGCAAGCACCCATGGCATCGCATGTCCTGCCTATATTTCCGGTGTTCTGGGGTATTTCCGGTTCCAGTAATACAATATTTAATTTTACCATCTGTTTTTCCTTTTAAAAAAGATGATTATATCCAAAACTGCAGAAAATAAAATCAAAAAATCGGGTTGTAAGAAAATTTGTAATTTGAATGTCAAAATAAGCCTTTGTATTTTTTGCTTGCCATTTCACTTTTCCGGCGGTACATGGTTTGTAATAACAGGAGCGCATCTTCAACCTTCTTATCCTAATATGACACAACTTCATCGCCTCCTGTCGAATCGAATATGACATATGCAATGATGAGGTCTTTATCGAATGAAACAGACGCCCCCGACCTTTTTAACGCAAGCCCAGGCCATTGATGCCATTGCTGCGGATTTTTCGCAATACGGTGTGCAGCCGGATCTGTTCAGGGATATAGGGCCGTTGATACTGGGAAACGATTTTAAGGCCGGATCCTGCAATGAACAAAATGGGGCTTGGATTCGTCATGAAAACACCCAGCCCTTCCAGAAAGTCGATGATGAGAGGTTACGGTTCTATTTTGTCCATCTGCTTGAAACCGGTGAAAGAGACCTGGAAACGATTAAAAAAATATGTGAACGTGTTTTTGAAACCCCGGTGAGGCCAGGCGATAATGATGGTAAGCCGGGTGTGTGGATTGAAAATCAGATGAACGATTTTGTCTGCAAACGATGCGGGCACTGCTGCCGCGGGCTGGAACACGTGTGTGCAAACGAAGATCGTCATGTGTGGAAAAACCATGGGCGCAGCGATATTCTTTCCTGGGTGCAGAAAAAAACGCTTATTGATGGAATAGTTCAGTACTCAATATGGGTGGACCCCATAACGGGGAAACCTACCGATATTTGCCCGTTTTTAGCTCCGATGGCAGGGGGGGCGAACTTTCTGCTGTACTATCCAGGCGGTGAAACCGCTGGTCTGCCGGGACTATCCATTTACCCGGAAACATGCCCGTATTACCGGCTGCAAAGGGTTTGCCGATTGATACAAGGCCATGGATTATACGGAATATAAAAGCCGCAGATGACACTATCCGGCACGGCTTTATTGGGAGATCTGTTTACCTGAAAAGGGTTTGTAAAATTTCTGGATGTCGGCGATATCGGTGTCAATGTCACCGGTGGTGTGAAAGGTCGGCCCGATACCCACAATCTTTTTTTGATAGTCTATGTATCCACAGACAATCGGAACACCGGCTGTATGGGCAATATGGTAGAACCCGGATTTCCATGTTGTTGTTTTACTCCGGGTGCCTGACGGGGCAATGGTCAGAACCAGGTGATTGGATTCAGAAAAGGACCGGGCCATTGTGCCAACGGTATTGCCTTTTGTTGACCGGTCTATGGGGATACCGCCCAGCTTTATCATCAGCCATGTAAACGGCCATGAAAAAAGGGTGTGCTTGGCCATCCAGTGGACCGGGATTTTTAATTTGAAGATAACCAGCATGAAAAAGACAAAATCCCAGTTGGATGTGTGCGGTGCGGCAATCAGGACATACTTGTTGTCATCCGGCAGTTGGCCGTTGACTTTCCATTGCATGATAAAAAGAACGGTTCGGGCAAACCAGTGGCTGATAAACCGAAAAACCATATTTTCCAAAAGAGTTGGTGTCACAGCAGACTATCCTCAAACTTCCGTGATTATAAAAACAAGTGCCCTTTATACTGAACCTGGACAGTGAACTGAACCCGGACTCCGCAGTTTTACATAAGTAATACAAAAACAATGGATATCGAACTTCTGTGGTTTCATATTGTCAAGGTATGTGGGTGTCGAAAAAAGACAGGACAAAAAGGGGGTTGAATTAAAATAAGGCAAAAGTGATAAAAAAGTTTATAAAATAAACGAAAATAAGGATCATTGGTTTCGATAGTTATCTAAAAGATGATAATTTCCTTATAAAATAAAAAAATCTTCTTGACAAAGAATGGCATATCTGGTTTTTCTAAAAGAGAATAGAATATGCGCATCTTGTGCTGTGTTTCATTTTACTGAGCCTGAAGTTCGAGCATTCTATTTTCTAAGAGTTACACATTATTTAACTTCTATATAATTAGAGGAGGAAATCATGCCAATCGTAGATAACACTCTCATCCTGGACGGTTATTCACTGACACTTGAAGAATTGATGACAGCAGGTAACGATTTATCAATAAAAGTCGAGGTCTTGGATAAAAACTGGCCCAAAATTCGTGAGTGCAGGGATCTCGTAGACAAATGGGCCAATGAAGAACGGTGTATTTATGGTGTAAATACCAGTTGTGGCGGATTGGTGGATTATCTTCTACCCAAGGAAAGGGATAACGATTTCCAGAAAAATCTGATTAGAAGTATTACCACCCAGGTGGGAAAACCATTTGAAGACACCATGGTCAGAAAGTTCATGATCGCAAGGGCCAACTCGCTTTGCCGCGGTTTTTCCGGTATCAAAGAAAAAAACCTGAAAATCTATCTTGAGATGATCAATAAAAAAGTTTTTCCTGTAGTTCCCAGAAAAGGGTCTTTGGGTACCAGCGGTGATTTGGGCCCATTGGGATGTATCGCCAGTGTCTGTTTTGGGGAGTGGAAAGCCAAATTCAATGGCGAGGTCCTCCCGGGTAAAGATGCCATGGCCGCAGCCGGTATCGAATTAATGTATCTCAATGCCAAAGAAGGATTGTCCCTGATCAACGGTACTTCCGGAATGGTGGGACTTGCATCTACCGTAATTACAGAAGCGTTGAATACCCTTAAAAATTCAGATATTATTGCTGCCTTTGCCATTGAAACCCTGATGGGCAGATATAATCCGTTTGATCCCATCGTACATGAACAAAAATATCATCCGGGCCAGATGGCCACAGCCACCAATTTGACCAATTTGCTTAAGGGAAGCAAAATGGCCATTGATGAGCTGGAACTTTCCTTGAAGCTGCAGTCAACGCTTAAAGAGCATAAAGGGGTGTCTGTTGCAGATATTCCTGTTGAAGACGCATACTCCATCAGATGTACACCACAATTTGTCGGCCCGACAAAAGAAGCGGTTGCCCATGCGTATGATGTGCTGACACGAGAGTTGAATTCCAGCAATGACAATCCACTGATTTTTACCGAACTGGATACATTTTTCCATAATGGTCATTTCCATGGCCAGCCGATCTCTTTCGCAATGGACTGCCTGGGTATCTCCATGGTGAACCTGGGTGTTGTCAGTGATAGACGAATCGACCGGTTCATGGATGAAGCCCACAGTACAGGGCTGCCCCCATTCCTGTGTAAAGAGGATACCGGGGTTAGGATGGGCCTTATGGGAGGTCAGTTCATGACAACCTCGCTGGTGGCTGAAAATAGAACGCTGGCAGTGCCGGCTTCCATTCAGTCCATTACATCTACAGCAGATTTCCAGGATATTGTCAGTTTCGGTCTTATTGCCGGCAGAAAGGCCAGAAAAATCGTTGAGAATACAAACCATATCCTGTCGTTTGAGCTTTTATGTGCAGCCCAGGCAGCTGATCAAAGAGATGCAAGTCGCCTCAGTCCTGCCGGGAAAATTATGCATAAAGCGGTCCGCGAAACACTTGATTATATGGATAAAGACAAGGTGTACATTGATGATATGGAAACTTTGAAAGCCAGAATTGAATCGGGTGAGTTTGTTGAAAAAGTGGAAAAAGAGGTGGGCGAACTGTTGATCGTGCATGAAAAAGAGTAGATATTTCAACGGTCGGGCCTGAGTGTCTCAGGCCTGACCGACAGTTGTTTGGGTTTGCAGGGATTTTAGCATTAATTTTGATAAGGACATTGCCATGCCTGAAAAACAAATAGGAATTCAAGAACAGATTGAACGCAAAATAGCTGACGAATACCGGGAGAAATTTCCCGAATCCAAAAAACGTCATGAAAAGCTGATCAATTATATTCCCGGCGGTGCCACACGAAGTTTAAGTTATTTTAAACCATACCCTATCCATATTGATTATGGACAGGGCGCCTATGTTTATACCCATGAGGGACATAAGCTTTTAGATGTCACCAATGCCTATGGTGCCATCGTCCATGGTCATGCCGATCCCGATGTGGTCAAGGCGGTGCAGCAGGGTATTGCAAAAGGCTCCCAGTATTCCACCCCCACCGATGGTCAATATAAACTGGCCAAATTATTGTGTGAAAGGGTTCCCGGGTTTGACAAGGTGCGGTTTTTGAATTCAGGAACCGAGTCCACCATGTTTGCCTTAAGGACAGCCCGTGCAGTCACAGGCAGAGACAAGATCCTTAAAATGACCGGCGGGTTTCATGGTACCCATGACTGTGTGGCCGCATCCACCAAAAAAAATGTGATTACAGCCGGGATTCCCAAGGGCATGACCGAAGATATGCTGGAAGTTCCGTTTAATGACTTTGATGCCCTTGAAAAAGCAGTAACCCAAAATGCATCAGAACTGGCTGCTGTTATCATGGAGCCTTTTCTTGGTGCCGGCGGAGTGGTACTGCCCAAAGAGGGCTATCTTGAACATGCCCGAAAAGTTACCCAGGACAACAATGTGCTCCTGATTTTTGATGAAATTTTTTCGTTCCGGGTCAATACCGGCGGATGTCAGAAATTATACGGGGTTACCCCGGATTTAACCACAGTTGGTAAGGTGGTGGGCGGTGGCCTGCCCATAGGGGTGTTCGGCGGCAAAGAGGAGTTTATGAATATTTTCTGCCATGAGAACACCAAGACCCCGCTGTATCATTCCGGAACATTTAACGGCTATGAAACATTGATGCAGGCAGGGTATGCAGCGCTTTCCAAGTACGATGAAACTGCCGTGGCCGGCATCAATGCACTTGGGGACCGTTTCCAGGAAGGTCTGCTGAGAATATTTGCATCCAACGGACTTAAGATTCAATCCAACCAGATCGGGTCGCTTTTAAACCTCCACTTTTACAATGAGCCTATTTCACGGGCGGAACAGGTGCTTGAATCTGTTGAGCAGCTTCATACGTTGATGCACCTGTCACTATTGAACAAGGGGGTTTTCACCATCCCGAGGGGATTGTTTATTTTGTCCACGGCCATTACCAATGATGAAATTGATGGGCTGGTCGTTAAAATAGATGAAACCTTAAAAGAATTGTTGCCATTGATTGAAGAAAAATATAACCATTTATGCTTATAAGATATAGTTTTTTAATTATTAAGTTTCCATAAAAGAGGAAATAAATGGTTTTGGATAAGATTGACAAGCAAATTTTAAACACGCTTCAAGAAAATGGGAAAATAACCAATTCGAAGTTATCAAAAATTGTTGGAATTTCAGCACCGGCAACGCTTGAGAGAGTGAAACGCCTTGAACTTGCCGGGGTGATTTCTCACTTTACGGCTGTTTTGGATCCTGAAAAAATCGGGTTCTCCATCATGGCCATGGTAAATATCAGCTTGAGTTTGAGCAGCCTGTCCTCGGTCGCTGCCATCAAAGAGAAATTTACCGAATTAGATGAGGTGGTTGAATGCTACCAGATCGCTGGTGCAAATGACTTTATTCTTAAGGTGATAGCCAAGGATATCAAAACTTATGGGGAGTTTATGAATAAGAAATTGACCCAGATAGAAGGTATCCAGATCATAAAATCATCTTTTGTGATTGACAATGTAAAAGAGAAGAAGGTTTTTGTACTTGATCTAAATGAGGAGTATATCGTTTAAAAAATAATAAAACCGTTTTGCAACAGGAGGAGAAAGATGGACAATAAATTAATCATTACAGCCGCTGTTACAGGTTCCGTACATATACCCACCATGAGTGATTACCTTCCCATAACTCCTGACGAGATTGTGGAAGACGCTGTCAAGGCTCACGAAGCCGGCGCCGCCATTGCACATATTCATGTCCGTAATCCGGAAAATGGTTTCCCTTCCGCAGACCCTGAGCTTTTTTTAGAAGTTCACCAGAAAATTAAAGCAAGATGCAATATGATCCTGCTGCCCACCACGGGTGGCGGCATGAACCAGACCACCGAAGAAAAACTGATCCCGATCAAAAAGTTGGAACCGGAGATGTGCTCGTTTGATCCGGCCCCCTTCAACTTTGGTATTTTTCAGATTGCGGGCCGCTTTAAAGAGTTTAAATATGACTGGGAACCCGAATACCTTGAACTGTGTAAAAATGTTACCTTCCGCCCGACGTTTCGGGATGATGAAATTTACGGGGAAACATTTCTTGAGATTGATACTAAACCGGAAATAGAGATATACGAGCTGGGCCATGTTTCCTATGTGAAATGGCTGCTGGAAGAAAACCTTTTAAAACCGCCGGTCCATTTGCAATTTGTGTTTGGTCCCATGGTGGGGTGGATGACGCCGTCTGTGAAACATCTGGTGCTTATCCATGATGAGGCAAAGGAAGTACTGGGTCAGGAAAATTTTACCTGGTCAGTGGCTGCCGGTGGCAGGTTTCAGATACCGATCACCACAACCGCCATGGCCATGGGAGCCCAGAATGTCAGGGTCGGGTTGGAAGACTCTATATACGCTGGAAAAGGGATCATGGCAAAGGCCAGTGCGGATCAGGTGGGTATGATTAAACGTGTGGCAAAGGAGATGAGCCTTGAACCGGCCACATCTGACGAAGCCAGACAGATCCTGGGTCTAAAAGGACTGGATAAGGTTAAATTTTAAATATCTGCATTCAATTGTTGACAAAGAAATCGAAAAAGGGAGAATATCAGCTTTTTTTAAAAATAACTCATTGTAAAACATAAAGGAGGGCATCGTTGAATTATTCAGGTTACGCTTCTATCCATGCTCGGCACATTCCTGATAAGGTCTGCCTTATCGAAAGATCCCCGGCTATCGGGGAAAGACGGTCTTTGACCTGGAAGGAATTTAATGACGAGATCAATAGAACATCAAATTATCTGGCAAAGGAGCTGGGGGTTAAAGATGGGGATTTTGTCATGCACCTCCAGAAAGATTCACTGGAATGGCTCATTACATATTTTGCCATCATCCGAATAGGTGCTGTTGTCGTACCGCTCAATTTCAGATTTGAAACATCTGATGTCCTCTATGCAGCAGAAGTATCAACGCCTGATGTCTTTATTCTCGGTTCTGAGTTTTTAGGCGTTGTTCAGCCGGCTCAAAAAGATCTTTCCACCATTAAACACTATATCTGTGTCGGTGATGATGTCCCGGAAGACATGATCGACTTTAAGCTGGTCAGAAACTATGACGATACCTCCGATGCCCTGGTCGATGTTGACAGAGATCATGCTCTTGCCATGATGTTTACCTCCGGTACAACGGGCAAACCCAAGCCTGTCCTTCACACCCATTATTCAATCAACAGTACTGCTGTCGGCAACGGAATGACCTATTTCGTTCAAAAAGATGACAATTATCTATTCTTTTTACCGCTGTATCATAGCGGCACCATGTTTTTGTGGGCGCCGTTCTATGCCACAGGGGCGCAAGGGACGATCATCAGGGATTTTCGAGATCCCAAATGGATCGTTGAAGCGGTTGCCGAAGAGAAATGTACGGATGTCCTGTTTGTCGTGCCCATTGGGATCGCACTGCTCAATGCCATAGAAAAGGGTGATATCAACCTGGATGACTATGATCTGTCGTCATGGAAATATATGGAAATCGGTGCACAGCCCGTACCGTTTGACATCATGAAGCTGCTTGTGGAGAAACTGCCCTGCGCGGTTTCAAATATCTATGGTATCACCGAAGGCGGTGGTGGCGGATTGTTTAACCTGTACCCGGAAGATGTCCTTGAACGGCCGGGATCCATTGGAAAACCGACATTCGGTGTTGAGGCAAAAATCGTTGACCCCACAGGGGAAGAGCTGCCTGACGGTGAGGTTGGCGAGCTTATTTTCAGGACCCAGAGAATGATGCGCGAGTATTATTCCAATCCTGAGAAAACCGAAGAAACCTTAAAAGACGGCTGGCTTTACACCGGGGATCTGCTGCGCAAGGACGAAAACGGGTATTTTTATATTGTGGACCGGATGAAGGATATGGTCACCAGCGGTGGCGAAAATATTTTTCCGGTGGAGATAGAAGATGCCCTGATGGATCATCCCGATATTGACGACGTTGCCTGTATCGGCTACCCGGATGACCGTCTGGTGGAGATTGTGCTGGCAGTTGTTCAGCTCAAAGAAGGACGCTCCATGAGCGAAGAAGAGGTCATTGAGTTTGCCAAATCTAAGCTCTCTCTTTATAAGGTACCGCGAAAAGTCAGTTTCGATATGGTACCCAGAAACCCGACCGGGAAATTGATGAAGCCGCAATTGCGTGAAAAATACACCGGGCGAAAAGAGGCGTTCAAGAAACTTGACTAGGTTTATTAATGGATGGCAGTTGCCCAGGGAAGATATTAAAATATTTGGGTAATTTGAAAAAAAATAAAAAAATGGTTGGCATTGTTACATATATTTACTAAAGATGGATGAAGGGATCTTGTTATTGTATACAGTATACATAAGAACCTCGGGTAGATACTTGTAAATAGCGGTTCATGAAAGGAGATATATATAAATCCGGATTAATTAAATAATTTTCCATTGCTCTTGACTTCTCGCTGGACGATGACATACGCTGGGTGACACTTGAGCTCTACTGGATCAACGGGCACGACTATTTTATAAGCGGTAATAGGGATGGCCATGACACGGCCATCCCATTGATCAATATCATTATAATTTTTTAGGAGGGTGTTCCATGAAAAAATGTAAAGTAGCTTTAATCGTAATGAGTATCTGCTTGTTAGCGGTATTATTCTCTTCTTCCGTAATGGCCAAACAATTAAACTTTTCATCCTGGCTACCACCATCACATCCCATTGTTAAAGATATGATGCAACCATGGATCGACAACGTTAAAAAAGCAACAGATGGAAGGGTTGATATCAAGATTCTTGCAAAAGGACTGGGCCATCCAAAAGCTTATTTTGACATTGTAAAAAACGGTATGGCTGATTTCGGTTATACATGTAATAACTATACACCAGGTCGTTTTGTGGTTTCTGAAGGGGTTGAGATTCCTTTTCAAGGGGACACTTCAGAGGCGATGAGTGTGGCTTACTGGAAAACCTACGAAAAATATTTTGTCAAAGCCAATGAGTATAGAGGTGTAAAGCTTCTTGGATTGATGGTTCATGGTCCGGGTCAGATTCATAATAGTAAAACAGATATTAACAGTGTTGCCGATCTTAAAGGTATGAAATTTCGTATTTCAGGCGGTATTGCAGGTGCAGTTGCCAAGAGCCTTGGTATGGTAGGACTGCAGGCATCAGCGACAAAAAACTATGAATTTCTTTCCCGTGGTGTCGCAGACGGCACACTGCTTCCTTTAGAATCAATCAAATCTTTCAATCTTATGAAACTTACGCCTCACACCACTATTATTCCCGGCGGCCTTTACAATGTTAGTTTCTACCTGATTGTGAACGAACAAACGTTTAAACGTTTCTCTGCTGAAGATCAAAAAGCGGTTATGGCACAATCCGGTTTAGCATTTTCAAAGCTTGCGGGTAAAGCATGGGATGCAGCAGATCAAGTAGGGTTAGACGCCATGAAAGCAAACGGCAACAGCATTAAAACTGCCTCACCTGCCTTAGTAAAAGAGATCAAACAGGCAACTGCAGCCATTGAAGCAGACTGGGTAAAAAGAGCAAATACGAAGGGTGTTCAGGCAGAAGAAGCACTCAAATTTTATAGACAACAAATAAAAGAATATAAATAAAGATGGTAGAATCTGAAAATAACAACATTCAAGCCGGTTTGTGGAATAGATTTCTGAAAATTCTGCACCGGCTTGTAGAACCATTTGTTTCAATCGCACTATTTGCCATGATGGCGTTGACGTTTGTTGACGTCGTCGGACGATATGTGTTCAATTCGCCCGTGGTGGGCGGACTTGAACTCACAGAATTCTCCATGGCAATTGTAATTTTTCTAGGCCTGGTTCTTCTGACATCTGATGAGGGCCATGTAACGGTTGATCTTCTAGATAGTTTTATACCTGATAAAATCAAAATAGTTCAAAAAGTTTTAATTAATATTGTTAATGCAGCGGTCATGTCGATTATCAGCTGGCAGCTATGGGTTAAAGCAAAAGATGTTGCTGAGTATGGAGATAGAACGGAATTTTTAAGAATACCTTTGTCTCCACTGGTATATTTCATGTCAATTATGACAGGGATCTCCTGCCTGATTTTGGTTTTTATTATGATCAATTCGTTAAAAATGGAAAAATAGTATTATGGAAATATCTTTTATTGGATTTGCATTTCTTCTCATATTGATTCTTGCAAAAGTACCCATTCCCATGGCCATGGCAGTGGTTGGGTTTGTAGGATTTGGAGAGGCTATTAACTACCACGCTTCTTTAGCCATGGTTGCCCAGGTTGCCTCTGAAGAAGGAATGAATTATGGGTTATCCGTAGTGCCTCTTTTTATTTTAATGGGTAATTTTGTCACCCAGTCAGGGCTTTCCCATGAGTTATATAAGTCTTCCTATGCCTTTTTAGGACATAAGAAGGGTGGGTTAGCGATGTCAACCATCGTTGCGTGTGGTGGGTTTTCTGCGGTATGCGGAAGTTCTCTGGCAACAGCCGCAACCATGAGTAAGGTTGCCATGCCTTCCATGCGCAAATTTGGTTATGCTGACAGTCTGGCAACAGGCTCTATCGCGGCAGGAGGAACGCTTGGTATTCTTATTCCTCCCAGTGTCATTTTGGTTATTTACGGTATTATGACTGAAACAGATATCGGCCTGCTGTTTGCTGCCGGTGTCTTGCCGGGGTTACTCGGTGTTTTTTGTTATTTATGTGCGGTTTCAGTTGCAACTAAAATTAATCCGGCTATTGGCCCCAGAGGAGAAAGGGTCGGATGGGGTGAAAGATTCAGAAGTCTTAAAGGCGTCTGGGGCGTACTGTTACTGTTCTTTATTGTAATGGGCGGAATTTACGCAGGAGTTTTCACCCCCACTGAAGCGGCGGGTATCGGCGCGACAGGAGCTTTCTTTTTTACTCTGTTCCGTGGAAAGCTTACCCTGAGTATCTTAAAAAAGGTTTTAGTTGATTCAGCCAGCACAACAGCCATGATCTTCTTTTTGTTGATTGGTTCAATGATCTTTGCCAATTTTGTCAATGTGGTTGGTTTGCCGGATGCTTTAGCTGATTTTGTATTGGGATGGGATGTATCCCCTTTTGTTGTCATTCTTATTCTCATGCTCGTCTATGTTCTTTTAGGGTGCATATTGGAAAGTATGTCAATGATTGTTTTAACGGTTCCTGTTTTTTACCCCATGATACAAGCTCTTGGTTTTGATCTTATATGGTTCGGAATCGTAGTGGTTGTTGTGACTGAAATCAGTTTGATTACACCACCGGTGGGATTAAACGTATTTGTACTGAAAGCGGTTTTGCCTGATGTAAAAGTCAGTACCATCTTTAAAGGCGTTACGCCTTTCTGGTTAGCAGATATTGTCCGGTTGACGCTTATTGTAACATTTCCGGGGATTTCATTATTCCTGGCTCGGATGATGATGTGATTAAATAAAGTGGTTGTTCAGACCTTTTGGATATAAAAAATCGAAAGTTTATGCCAATAGTCTGACAATTGAAGCCGGAATTTAAAAACGTTGACCTCGTTAAATTCCGGCTTCTTTTTTTTAGTTCTCAGTTCTCAGTTCTCAGTTCTCAGTTCTCAGTTGTCAGTTGTCAGTTGTCAGTTGTCAGTTGTCAGTTGTCAGTTGTCAGAAAAATATCGTGAATAAGAATGAAAGATTTTAATAGGGCGGATTATTTTAAAGATTTGCGGAAGCCGATGAGCATTGCAGATATTTCTTTAGTTTCTTGAATCCATTGTTTTCCAACTGTTGGCGCAATATAACCAATTTCAATTCCAATATAGATTTGTGTTCTTAATTCTCCACAGGAACCTATTGAATATTGCAGAAATCTTGCGAGATCCTTTTTGGATTCCCATTCCACCTTCTGAAATGTTGCTCGGTATCGATAAGGCTGACCGGGTAATCTGATCGCGAAAACCAAAATCTTTAGCGGATTGGAAATATTTATAAAGTTCCGCACATAATCGTGATGACCTTTTCCATACTTCCAATTCCTCAAATTTCAAAACATCCTCTCCACTGAGAACTGAACACGGACAACTTTTTTTAAATATAATGATTCTTATCAAATTTATCCCAGAATTCTTTATCATCTTCTTTCCAGTTATCTCCAAACCGCTGGTCGAAATAACCGCCAAGTTTTTCAAATAACAGCTGCCACGTGGTTTTGCCTTCATCCGGGGCTCCCAACAGCTCGTTAATCAGGGTGTCCAAATCGCTTAAATGCTCTTTTGAAAGGTAGGAAATGGCCCCTTTTTTAATGGATTTTTTTAAGGCATCCGGGTTCATGGCGTTGGCTGTCAGCATGATGGCCGGGATTCTTTTATCAACACATTCTTCCAATAATTGATGGCCGTTCACCCCCATGATATCGAGAATGGCCAAATCGTACTTTGTATCCTTGATTTTTTGAGACGCAGTGTCGTAATCCTGGGCAATATCAACTATTGCATCCTCTAAAATCTCCTGTATGGTTTCAATGACATCCCATTCATCGTCCACGGCTAAAATGTGCTTACCTGCAAGTAAAGATTCCGTTTGTGTCATGATGTCTCCTGTTTGCTATATATAAAAGGTGTAAATTAAATTTTCCCTGTAAAAGTTCTGTGATTAACCGGAGTATGCCTGTGATTATTAGATAAAATCGAGAATACTCCTAACTTTATAAAGTTAACCAACCGGTGAACAAAAGTCAAGTTGTTACAAACGCGGTTACTATAAATAATTGTTTTAAAATCATTGCCTTAATACACAGGATACCATAGATTATTTGCCAAATTAAGTGAATTATAAAAAAAGGATGGGTCATGAAGCGGGTTGCTATTTCGTCAAGTCCGGTGAAAAAAGGAAACAATGCGTATTTAACCTCGCATATGGTGGAAACAGTGTTGAATCTGCCAGGGAAAAAACTCGATAAAAAACATTGACGGTAAAAAAGGCAGATTATAAAGTTGGGTGGATTTCAAATTAAAACAGTGAAGGATAAGCGGTATGTTACAAAAAGCAGCCTGTATTCAGTTTGATGTACAAAAAGGGCAGATACAGTCGAATATGGATCTTATTTTTAATTATCTTGATGCACTGGCGCAAGACGGTGTTCAGTTGGCGGTCCTGCCGGAGATGTTTTCCTGTTCATTTGATAATGAAAACCTGGCTGTTCATGCCGGGCAGACACCAGAAATTGTGGAATCTCTTTGCCGTTTTGCCGGTAAAAACAACATGGCCATTGCCGGTTCTCTTCCCCGTCAGGGTAAGGCTGGTATCTTAAATGAGATGATCTTTATCGATACCACGGGTGAACTATTGGCCGGATATCATAAATTGCATCTGTTCGGGCTGACAGGGGAAGATGATTTCTATACACAGGGTAACGAGATCGTCTGTATCGATACGAGTCTTGGGCGCATTGGTTTGATGATCTGTTATGATCTGCGATTTCCGGAACTTGCAAGATCGCTCTTTTTAAAGGATGCTCAAATTGTGATTGTTTCAGCACAGTGGCCCTCACCCAGAAAAGAGCATTGGAAAATCCTGGCACAGGCCCGTGCTGTTGAAAATCAATTGTTTATGGTCTGCACCAACAGGACCGGTGTCGAGGATAATCTGCAATTCCCGGGCATGTCATTGATTGTTGACCCCATGGGCAGAATTCTGGCCCAGGGGGGCGACAGTGGCGGTACAGCGGTGGCAGACATTGAGTTAAAACGAGTGGCACAGTTCAGGAGACTGATTCCCTGCAAGAACGACAGGAGACCTGATATTTATGGATAAGCTGGCATCATTTGACCAGATCAGGGCCATTTGTCAAAAGTTAAAGGCCCAAAAGCAAACCATTGTATTTACCAATGGATGTTTTGATATTCTTCACGCCGGGCATGTTACCTATCTGAATCATGCAAAAGCTTTGGGAGACGCCCTGGTGCTCGGGTTGAACTCAGATGTGTCGGTTAAAAAAATAAAAGGAGAAAAGCGGCCGGTGGTCGGTCAAAGAGACCGGGCTATCGTGCTGTCGGCACTGGCATGCATTGATCATGTGGTTGTTTTTGATGATCCGGATCCTGAAAAATTGATTGAAGCCGTCTGTCCGGATATCCTTGTGAAGGGGGCTGACTGGCCGGAAGATCAGATCATCGGGGGCGATTTTGTGAAACAACATGGCGGCCGCATTGAAAGGGTGGCATTTGAACAGGATATTTCAACCACACGAATCATTGAACGGATAGGCGACCTCTATTATGGGAACTGATATCAAGATTCTTGAGTTTGAGCAGTTTAGGGATGTGAAGGGGATTATTCACGGCGTTTTTACGCGATCAGGAGGTGTCAGTCAAAAGCCGTTTGATTCTTTAAATGTGGGTATGAATTCCGGGGATGATACAGCCAATGTTGCCCGGAACCGGAAAATGATCACATTGAAAATGGGTATGAAGCCCCTGGTTTTTTTAAATCAGGTACATGGAACTGATATCAAGGTTCTTAAAAAGGATGACAGTGATTTTTCCATTCAATTTGAACCGGGCAGGGAGATCTATACTGCTGACGCCGTTATTACGGATATGAAAGGTGTTTTTCTGGTTATTCAGGTGGCGGACTGCCAGGCGGTCATGCTCTATGATCCAAAAAGCCAGGTGATCGCAAATATACATTCCGGATGGCGGGGAAGTGTAAAAAATATCCTTGGCAAATGTCTTGCGAGAATGACAAAGGAGTTTGGCTGTAATCCTGAAAATATCCTGGCCGGTATCTCCCCGTCTCTGGGTCCCTGCTGTGCTGAATTTATCAATTATGAAAAAGAAATTCCCAACGAGTTGTGGAAATATAAGCACCGGGATAAAGATTGTTTTGACTTCTGGCAGATCAGTGCGGATCAGCTGGTAACGGCAGGGGTGGGAAAGGAAAACATTGAGAACATGGGCATGTGCACAAAGTGCAGTACAAAACAGTTCTACTCTTATCGTGCCCAAAAAATAACCGGTAGATTTGCAAGCATGATTTCCATGGTTTAAACTTGAAAAAAGAGAGTGGTTTTAAGTTTTTTTCACATTGACTTGAGGATCTGCATATGGTATTTGCTCTCAAGATAAATTGATCTTTGAAGGCTTGGTAACAGATATATAAGAGCAGGACAATGGATGGATAAAGAAACCGGCAAAAATATAAGAGAACTGGGATACTTTGCCAGTCTCGGGATGTCGGTGGCATTTGCCATTGTGATTGGTCTTGGGATCGGGTACTGGCTGGATAAGAAATTTGATACACAACCTGTCTGGTTGCTTATTGGACTGGCCTTCGGCATTGCCGCAGGTTTCAGTAATATTTACAGGGCAGGGCAGAAGGGAAAGAAGCTTTAATGCAGGATATTGAAAAGGTAGTTGAATTTGTTACCAAAACCAACTGGCTGCTTCTGGTTGTCGGTGGGTTTGTCGGTGTGGCAATGACACCTGCCAAGGTTGCATTGGGTATCATTTTAGGCGGTCTGATCGCAGCGGGAAATTTTCACCTGCTGAAAAGAACGCTTGTGAAAATGTTCGATCCCAAGGTTGTACAGGAGAAAGGGCGTTCGGTTGTCGGTAATGTCCTTTTTAAGTATTATATTCGATTTGCGATAAGTGCAGGACTCATCCTCGTACTTATATCAAACCATATTGTTCATCCGCTTGGACTTCTGGCGGGGTTGTCGGTTGTGGTGGCAAGCATTTTTATGGCTACGGTGCTTGAGTTAAAGAGATTATTTTTCAAGGAGGCGGTTTAAGGATGGAACATCCATATTTGTTTATGACATCAGTATTTAAATTGATCGGTTTGGAAGCGTGGGCAGCGGCACATCCTCATGTAACATATATGTGGTTGGCAATGGTGATTTTGATTGTGCTGGGCTGGATTGCCGGGAAAAGTGTTTCCATGGTTCCCGAGACGGCTCAGAATGTGTTTGAAGTGATTATTTCCGGTCTTGAAGAGTTTATGGTGAGCTTAACCGGTGAAGAGGGCAGGAAATCATTTCCGCTGGTATTAACCCTTTTCCTGTTTGTCCTGCTGGGAAACCTGATGGGTCTGGTTCCGGCATTTTATCCGCCAACAGCCAGCATTAATACCACTGTGGCTCTGGCCATTATTGCGGTCACCTGGAGTCATGTGATTGGTATCCAGCGACACGGCATTAAATATATTAAGCACTTTTTAGGACCCGTACCGGCACTGATGCCTCTGTTCCTGATTATTGAGCTGATAGGCCATGCCGCACGCGTTCTCTCACTGACCTTACGTTTATTTGGTAACATGATGGGCCATGAGCTGGTAGTTATTATTCTGCTTACCCTGGCCGGTCCCTTTTTAGTACCGCTTCCGATCATGGCAATGGGTATTCTGGTTGCACTGATCCAGGCAATTGTTTTCTTCTTGCTGCCGACCATGTACATTGCCGGCGCAATCGAAGAGGCACATTAATTTAGGCGTTTTACGGGAAACGGAAGAAGCCCGTTATTTTTATATTATTATATTTCAATTATATTAAGGAGTAAAACATGGAATTTCTAGTTGGTAGTGTATGGGCAGCAGGTCTTGCAATTGGTATCGCAGCTTTCGGTTGCGGCATTGGCCAGGGTTTGGGTTTGAACGGCGCAATGGCCGGTATCTCAAGAAATCCTGAAGCAGCCGGTAAAATCCAGGTAAACATGCTGATCGGTCTGGCATTGATCGAGTCTCTTTGTATTTATGCACTCGTTGTTGCAATGATCCTTCTCTTTGTTCATCCTGCTATCGCTCCTGCTGTTAAAGCTCTTGGCGGACATTAAGCCGACTCTGATTGACTTAAACAGCAACATTTAAAAAAGGGTGTGTGAAGCGATTCACACACCCTTTTTTGTTTGATCTTTCCATAATTGGTTTATTTTTCTTGCCTGCCTTAATCAATATTGTTATATTTTTCACTAAAATTAGAGTTATCCGTTAGAAAATATTAATTGTAGATTTTCATAAGGTTCAAAAGGTGATGTAGTGAACAACACCAGTTCCATTGAATTTCAGACCATTAAAGATGAATTGCAACAATCCGATGCGGTCCGAAAAGCGTTCCGGGTCCCCGTTGAGAGCCGTGATGATATAAAGGTTGTTCTTAACGATGAAACCTATCTGGTTGTGGATATCAGTATCAGCGGCGTCAGTATCGTCAGCAAGGAGAATCCCACCCTTGTTGTTTCAAAAACATATCAAAATTGTCAGTTGAAAACCCCGGACGGAACTATCGATAAACTCACTGGTAAGATTATTCACTTCACCAGCGGTTCGGCAGATACCTTGCGCAATGGTATAAAATGGGTTGAATTAGACCCGTCAGCAAGCCGGGAAATTGAATCACTGGTATCGAAACTCAAGGCACAGGTGCTGCAACCCAAAACAGATGACCCTGATTCACAGGACTGATTGCTTTTAAGGACTATGCAGAAAAAAAAAGATATAATGGACAGCATTCTGGAAGGTCAATGCGGTGAAACAGAAGACCGTGTCGACCAGTTGAACTGTCTGATTTATAAGAACGATAATGCAGCAGAAGAGATACAGCCGGACGACGGGGACCAAAAAGTCTGGCAAGCCTCTAAGGATGATGTATCTGTCCAGGTATGGGAAGGCAAAGCGAAAATTAAAGTTAAGATTTCTCCGGGAAGAGATAAGCAGATATCCATGAAACGGATAGCGAATATTGCAGTACAGGCTATTCTTGAGGAACTTAAGAAGGAGGATTAGTGGCCATAATCGTCTGTCCCAAATGCGCTAAAAAACACAAAGTTAATGTTGACCACCTTAAAGAGAATGCTCCTGCAGGAAAAAATGTTGCTGCCCGATGCAAATCATGCAATCACCGATTTCCGGTCAATATAGATCAGCTGACAGGGGTGAGGCAAATAACAAAAGAGAAACCGGCCACTAAAAAGACTAAAAATAAAAAAGAATCCAAAGCGCGTAAAATATGCGTCACTTTATCCAAAGGCGGGGTCGGCAAGACCACCACTTCCGTGAACCTGAGTGCCGGACTGGCTCTTGCCGGTTTTAAAGTGCTGCTGGTGGATACCGACACCCAGGGCCAGTCCTCATATATTCTAGGGAAAAAACCCCGGGCCGGGCTCACAGAACTATTGACAAAGGAGCTGACACCAGAAGAGTGTATCGTCAGGGCTCGCAAGAATTTATGGCTGCTTTCAGGCGGGAAATCTCTGGCCGGTGTGAAACGGATCATTGACCGGAAAAGTTTTGGTGCCGAGTGGACACTTGCCGAGGCCATGAAAGAAATTGACGCACGATACGACTTTGTTATTATTGATACTGCTCCCGGATGGGACCAGTTGATTGTCAATGTGTTGTTCTATGCCACAGAGGTAATGGTCCCGGTGGCTTTGGAAGTGATGCCACTTCAGGGATTGGCAGAATTCATGAAGAGCCTTGGCGCCATACAGAAATATAGAAAGGAAATTGCTTTAAAATATATTGTTCCCACCTTCCTTGACACCCGAATCAAGGGGCCTGAAACCATATACTCTCAGCTTGATAAGCTTTATGCCGAATATATGTGCACGCCGGTACGATACAGTGAAAGCCTTAGTGAGGCTCCATCATACGGGAAAACTATATTTGAATTTGCCCCCGGCAGTACCGGCTCTGCCGATTACAGAGACCTGATAAAAAAAGTGACAGCCGATGATGAGGCAGCCCTCCTGTAACCATTCCGCCGGGTCACGCGGAACAGGTAGAATATTATATTAGGAACCGAATTTGAGATTAAGAACCAGAATTATTGTCGCTGTTGTCATCGCCTGCAGCATTATCAATCTTTTCTTATGTTTTTATTTTACGGAAAGATTGAGATCGCAGGAGCTTTCCAGCCTGAATAAGCGTATTGAAAAATTGTCTTATATGATGAAACTGGTCAATGCGCGGCCTTTGTATAATGTTGATAAAGAAACACTTCGCGTTAATATGGAAACATTTTTTGATGATGAGAACATGAAACGGATTTCGCTTCAGGAGTTCGATATTGACATCAATATACATCTTGAAAGGCAGTTTGATACACAAAAGGGCATCGACATAACGAAAAATTTTTATATCTACTACAAAGGTTTAAAACTGGGTAAGATGAACGTGGTCTATTCAACCGGCCTGATAGAGGAACAAATGACCACCTTTCGAACCCAGATGCTCTCATTTACGTTTACGATTATTGCATTTCTTGTGATCGTTCTGGTTTTTCTGGTTAACCGCCTGATGCAACCGGTCACTCAGTTGACCCAGGCAGCCTCGGAAATAGCGGCCGGAAATCTTGATCGTGAAATCGAGGAAGCGGGTGTTGGCGAAGTTGGAGAACTGGCGAGCAATTTTGCTGCCATGCGAGATGCCATTAAAGAGAAAATAAATGACCTTGCCAAGACGAACAGGAATCTTGAAAGGGAAATTTTTTTAAAAGAGGTCAATGAAAAGAAGATACTTCGGCAAAGCGCTGTCATCTCTTCTGTGAATGCCTTTTTTCAAAAATCGATGCTCACCCAGTCCTATGAAGAAATCGCACAGCTTTTTATTCCCATAGCCCTTGATGTTATTCCAAGTAAATATTGTTTTGTCGGTGAAGTGCAAAATGACAACAAAGACAAGATGGATATACTGGCAATATCAGATCAGGCGCTGGAAGATTGCCGGATGTCAGGGGTCGACCGGAAAATGCCTTTAAAAGGCCAGGACATACGGGGAATTCGTTCATGCGTTATCCATGGAGACCGAACCATTTTGTCCAATGATCCCTATTCACACCCCGATTTTTTACAGTTCCCCGGGAACCATATCCCCATTGAGTCATTTTTAGGGGTACCCATGAAGCTGGGCTCCGAATTAAAAGGAATCATTGCCCTTGCAGGAAAAGAGGGGGGGGGTATGATGCAGATGACCAGGAAGCCTGCGAAATGCTGGCAATCGCTCTTGTGGAGGCCTTAAGCCTTAGAAAAAGAGAGGATGAAAAGCAACGGCTTGAAGAGATGATGGTCCAGTCTGAAAAGATGATTTCAATCGGCGGGCTGGCGGCCGGCATGGCACATGAGATAAACAATCCCCTGGCAGGGATTCTTCAGAATGCACAGGTAATACAGAACCGTTTGAAAAAAGATCTGCCCAAGAATGTACAGGTGGCCGATGAACTGAATATAAAATTGACGGATATCCAGGGCTATATGAAAAAAAGAGAAATATTTAAGATGCTGGATTCTGTTATGGACGCCGGAAAACGGGCTGCGGTTATCGTTTCAAATATGCTCTCTTTTTCCAGAAAGAGCAACTCCGGGTATGTGGCTGAAGAGATAACCAAATTGCTGCACAAAACTTTGGAGCTTGCGAAAAGTGATTATAACCTTAAAAAGCGATTTGATTTTAAACGGATTGCTATTTCAACCAATTATGCCGACAATATTCCCAGGGTCCTGTGTAAAGCCAGTGAAATTCAACAGGTATTTTTTAATATACTGACCAATGGCGCCCAGGCCATGATGTCCTGGGACAAAATAAAAAATCCGTGCTTTGACTTAAGTATTTCATATGACAGCACGTGGGTAAAAATTGAGATAAAAGACAACGGCCCCGGGATGAAAGATGACACGAAAAAAAGAGTTTTTGAACCGTTTTTTACAACAAAGGGTGTCGGAGAAGGAACAGGACTCGGGCTTGCGGTGTCTTACTTTATTATTACGGAAAGCCATAACGGCAGCATAGAGGTGCAGTCAAAGCATCACGAAGGCACCACCTTTATAATCAAACTGCCGGTGGAATAATTGTACGAACTTATAAGTCCTGTTTCTATGGCCGGACCAATGAGTTGCCAACCCCATGTTTTTACCCTTCCGCATGAAACATCACCGATTCCAAATGGGGTTAAATCTTGCAGATATCCTCGGCACTGATAACTTGGATGTCTCTTTGGGCAAGCAGTTCCAGGGCTTTTTCGGGATCATCAAATCTAAAAATCATGATCGCATTTTTGTGCTGGGGATTGGCAAAGGCGTACATATATTCAACATTGACTTCATTTTGCCATAAGGGATCTAAAATTGTGTTCAGTCCACCGGGTTCATCTTTGACTTCCACTGCCAGTACCTGGGTTTTTCCAACGGTGAAGCCTTCTTTTTTCAATGCAGACTCTGCTGTGTCATTGTCATTGACAATAAGGCGTAATACTCCGAAATCGGTTGTATCGGCAAGGGATAATGCCCGTATATTGACGCCGGCATCCCGTAAAATAGCAGTTACTTCCGCCAGTCGGCCCTCTTTGTTCTCGATAAATATGGAGATTTGTTCTGCAAACATATGGTTTGTGCCCCCCTTAAATTGTGGTCACCTCTGAAAATTTTGTTTTGTTCCGAGTCTTGCGCCTTGAATTCAAAACAAAATTCTAATTTTTTAAGGCATCCTTATAGATTAAAATTTTCGGTTGTCGATAACGCGAACTGCTTTTCCTTGGCTTCGTGCCAAGGTCTTTGGTTCGACCAGGGTTACCCTGGCCGAAACCCCTAAGCTTTCTTTAATATTGCCGGCTATCTTTTTTTCAATGATCTGTAGCGTTTTAATCTCATCACTGAAAAGTTCTTCATCAATTTCGACTTTTACGGTCAAGGTGTCAAGATTGTTTTTTCTATCAACAATCAGCTGGTAGTGCGGCAAAATGCGCCTGCTTTCCAGCAAGATACTTTCAATTTGCGACGGGAACACATTTACCCCCCGGATGATAAGCATATCATCTGTCCTGCCCGAGGGTTTATTCATTCTTACATGGGTTCTGCCGCAGAGACAAGGCTCCGGGTTTAAAGAGGTAATATCTTTGGTTCGGTACCGGATGATTGGGAAGGCCTCTTTTGTAATGGAAGTGAAAACCAGCTCCCCGGTTTCTCCATAGGGCAGGTTTTCGCCGGTATCCGGATCAATGATTTCAACGATGAAATGATCCTCAAAAATATGCAGTCCCCGCTGCTCTTCATAACATTCAATGGAGACACCGGGTCCAATGACTTCGCTGAGTCCATAAATGTCTATGGCCTTAAGATAAAGGGTTTGTTCAAGCTTAGTCCGCATGGTTTCAGACCAGGGTTCGGCACCAAAAATACCGGATTTGAACCGAAGATTTTCAAAATTGACTCCCATGTCCTGGGCAATTTCGGCCAGGTGTAGAATATAGGAAGGCGTTCCGGTCAGCATGGTGGGCTTAAAATCCTGCATGATGGTAATCTGCCGCCGGGTATTACCGCCGGAAACCGGGATTACGGATGCGCCTAATTTTTCAGCACCATAGTGAGCGCCCAGGCCCCCTGTGAAAAGTCCGTATCCAAAAGCATTGTGAATAATGTCTCCCCGGGTGCCGCCGGCAGCCGCCAGGCTTCGGGCCATCAATTGCGCCCATGTATTGATGTCCCGCTTGGTATATCCGACAACCGTCGGCTTTCCGGTTGTCCCGGATGATGCATGAATGCGGACAATGTTTTCCATGGGCACGGCAAACATGTCATAGGGATAATTGTCTCTTAAATCCTGTTTGGTTGTGAACGGTAATCTTTTTAAGTCCTCAATGGAGGCTATATCTTCGGGATGGACATGGTGTTCATCAAATACCTTTTTATAAAACGGAACCGTCACATAGACGCGTTCAAGAGTGGTCTGCAACCTTCGAAGCTGAATAGCCTCAATGCCCTCCCGTGGCATGGTTTCAAAGTCAATATCATAAATCGGCATTTGCGGTGTCCTGTTTATTCAATAAAGGATCGGTTAAAAATCGTTACAAAATAAGGTGATCTAAATTGTTTCCCAAAAAACCTGGATGTTTTGAAAACAAAAGATCAGGTTCTTTGGCACCGATCCTTAGTACCTATCTCCCGTGAAATCCGGTTTTCTTTTTTCAAGGAAAGCCGATGTCCCCTCTTTGGCATCCTCGCTGGCCATGTTAAGACCGAAAACGTCATTTTCAATCCGGCAGCCGGTTTCAAGATCAACATTCAAACCGTTCTGGATGACTTCCTTGGCAGACCTTAAGGCAACTTTTCCCTTGGAGGCAATCAGGTTGGCGGTTTTTAAAACCTCTTCCATCAGTGTGTCAGGGGCGCAGATCCTGTTGGCGATCCCGTATTCGAGTGCTTGCTGGGCGGTAATGTTTTGCCCGGTGAAAACCATCTCTTTTGCGCGGTTGGCGCCGACCAGTCTTCCAAGTCGCTGCGTGCCGCCAAAGCCCGGGATCAGTCCCAGATTGATTTCAGGAAGACCAAAAACAGCCCTTTCGCTGGCATAGATAAAGTCGCATCCCATGGCCGCTTCAAGCCCGCCGCCAAGGGCAAAACCGTTTACAGCAGCAATCGCAGGGATGGGAAGTGCTTCAATTTTGGAAAACACTTTCTGGCCCTTGCGTGAAAATGTTTTCCCCTCAAGCGGGTTCATTTTTGACAGTTCAACAATATCGGCACCTGCTACAAAGGCCTTGTCACCGGAGCCGGTTAAAACAAGCACTTTGATATCCTGATTGGACGCTACCTGATCCAGGGCGATATCCAACTCATCAAAAAGGGCATTGTTGAGCGCATTCAACGCTTTGGGACGGTCAAAAAAGATGGTGGCTATAGGTGCATTGATTTCAAGAATAATGTTTTCAAAAGACATGGTATTCTCCTTAATGGCAAAGTTATAGTTGTTTAGGATTTGTGGCATCTATGTAGTTTTTAACACCATCGGCGATTGAATCGCAGATGGTGGTCTGGTAGGCCTCATTCATGAGACGCCGACACTCTTCTTTGTTGCTGAGAAATGAGGCTTCAATAAGTATGGACGGCATCCTGGCACCCAGCAATACATAAAAAGGCGCCTGTTTGACACCCAGATCAGAGACCTTAGAATACTTTTTTTTCATCCCTTTTACCAAAGATTTGTGAACCACGCTGGCAAGACGGGTAGACTCTTCAATCTTCGCGTATTTCATCAGGTCGCTTAAAATATATTCCAGGTCGGAAATATTCTTTTTGGATGTTGCATTTTCCCTGGCTGCCACCGCAATGGCCTGCTCATCGGTGGCAAGGTTCAAAATGTAAGTTTCAATACCCCGTAACCGCCTGTTTCTGGCAGCGTTACAATGCAGTGAAATAAAAAGATCGGCCCGTTTTGTGTTGGCAATGGCTGTTCTCTCTTCAAGTGTCAGTTTTTTATCCGTAGACCGTGTCAGTACGACCGTGCACTGCAGGCGGTCCCGGAGGATAACGGCCAGCTTTTTGGCCAGTTTTAAAACAATATCCTTTTCCCAGACATTTTTAAAGTATCCGGGGGCTCCCGGATCAGATCCGCCATGCCCTGGATCAATAACAATTTTTCGAACCCCGAGTGCCAGTTGACGGGCAATGTCGGAAGATTTTAAATTGTCCGTGGTGATCTGGTGCTGTTTTTCTTTTGGTTTTCCGGGACGGGCCACGGCTGTTCGCGCAGCATCAGGACTGCCGTTGGATCCTTTGCCCCAGACATCAATAACGATTCGGAAAGGATCTTTTAAAGAAAATATTTTATAATTTTCAAAAGACTTGATATCCACGACAACACGAACGGTGTGGGGCAGATATTGTCCGGCTCTTGCCTGCTTTAACAGGTTGTCGTTAATCGGTGTGTGTTCAGCCACCCCTTTTCCAAGCCGCGCCTGTTCAATATCGATGTAGAGCCGTTGAAAGGGTTTATTGATGCCTGGATCTTTTTTTAACAACCGGTGAAAATAGTCGCGTTCGTCACTGGCATTGACGACAATCCGTGTGTATTCCGGATTGGACCAGAATCGAAGATCCGTCACCAGAATATCCCCGGGCTCGGCAGTACCGTTCTCAGGCTTGGTTGGTGATAGCTTTTTTTCATCAACGACTTTTGCCGGAGGCCGTTTTTTTACCGGTTTGGTTTCAGTATGGATCTTTTTTTGGCCAACGATATATTTTGCAACCGCATCCATATCAATGGTCTGTTTCTTTTTAGAAGACAGGTGGGGTGTTTTTTTTGCAAGGGGTTTGGGTTTGACCGAGATTGATTTTAAAAGCACCCTAGCGCGGGAAGCATAAGCACTTTTGGGATAATGATTTTTCAAGCGGGCCAGAAGATCTGCAGACTGCTGCTGATACAATGTCTTGCCCGAAAGCCTGCCAAGCTTCAGATACAGCTGGGCTGCCTTATACATTCCGGCAGGTGCCCAGGAACTGGTCGGATAGGTTTTGTATATGCTTTCATATTGCCGGATGCATTTAAGCCATTCCGAGGCTTTTTTTTGTCTGGCAGTTGAATGGCGCAGTTTTTTATAACACCCGTCTGCAGAAAGATAAGCCTGTTTGGCAGTGGCAGCCAATGCATCGTGGGAACAGACAAAACAGCCTATAAAAAAAAGCGAGGTGATAATTATGACAGGTATTGATTTTCTCAGCCGGGCCACCCTATTCCATGCTTATTTTTTTCAGTTTGTTTAAAAAATTCAAGGCCTCAAGGGGAGTCATACTTGAAATGTCCATCTTTTCCAACATCTTTTTCACTATTTGACCGGAATTGCTGAACAATTCAAGTTGATTGTCATTCTCCTTTTTTCTCTTTTTTGATTTGCGCCGGGCTGGTGCCGGGGAGGTGTCAGGTATCTGGGTATTATTTTCTTTTTCAATATTGGAAAGAACATGCTTGGCGGTTTCAACCACCTGATCGGGAACTCCTGCCAGCCGGGCCACCTGGATACCATAACTCTTGTTGGTTCCCCCTTTTACAAGGGTTCTTAAAAAAACGATATTATCATTGAACTCCTTGACGGCAATATTGAAATTTTTGATCCGGGGCAACCTTTGTTCAAGTTTGACAAGTTCATGGTAGTGTGTGGCAAACAATGTTTTTACGCCAATGCTATCAAGATCATGGAGATACTGGGCAACGGCCCAGGCAATGGACATCCCGTCAAAGGTGCTGGTTCCCCGTCCTATTTCATCCAGGATGACCAGACTGTCCGATGTGGCATTGTTAACGATGTTTGCGGTCTCTTCCATTTCCACCATAAAAGTACTTTGGCCGGAGGAGAGGTTGTCAAGGGCACCCACCCGGGTGAATATACGGTCGGTCATACAGACATTGGCGTACTGGGCCGGGACGAATGATCCCATCTGGGCCATGAGAACTGTCAGGGCGACCTGCCTTAAAACCGTTGATTTACCGGCCATATTGGGCCCTGTGATCAGCAGTACCTGGTTGTCGGTATTATCCATCTCAATGGAGTTGGGAACATAGCGTTCGCCCTTGATCAGCTTTTCCACAACCGGGTGGCGGCCGTCCTTAATGGAAATGGCCTTGTCTTCATTGATGTCCGGCCGGGTATATCCATTCTCCGATGCGGCCTGGGCAAGACCCTGCAACGCGTCAATCTGCGCTATGAAATCCGCCATTTTAAGGATCTGGGCCGCGTTGGATACTACGGTGTCGCGGATGGTGCAAAAGATCCGGTACTCCAGGGCGCTTCGTTTGTCCTGGGCGTTGAGAATGGTGGATTCCACCTGTTTCATTTCATCGGTGATAAACCTTTCAGCATTCACCAGGGTCTGTTTTCGTATGTAATGGTCCGGCACGGATTCGGCCTGGGCTTTGGATATTTCAATAAAATAACCAAAGACCTTGTTGTATTTTATCTTTAAGGACGAAAGTCCGGTGGTCTCTTTTTCAGTGGCCTCAGCCT
Organism: uncultured Desulfobacula sp.; assembly: GCA_964562385.1. Lineage (GTDB taxonomy): Bacteria > Desulfobacterota > Desulfobacteria > Desulfobacterales > Desulfobacteraceae > Desulfobacula. The sequence goes on along the minus strand of CAZLTD010000040.1, from coordinate 6,594 downwards.
TTGCAATCCAGGATTTGCCGTCTCTGGAAATTAAAAGCAGTTCATCCAGCTCTTCGCTGTAGCCGTCATTTATCAGCCCACCTTCATTTAAGGTGTGGCCGGCATCCTCCCTGATGGCCTGTTCAATCAGTGCGGCCAAGGATTGCAGTTTGTCCAAAGTATCATTTTTGTTCTCGAGCAGTCCGCCGTTGAGCCACGGATTTTGAAACAGGCTCAACTCTTTGAACAGCATGGGAAGTTTTTGCAATGACTTTTTTAATGCAATCAGGTCCCTGGCATTACCCTGGCCCATGGAAATTTTGCTTCCCAGCCGTTCCAGATCATAAACCGATTTTAAATGGTTGATCACAAGCTGATGGATATGGGCGGCCCGGGTCAGTTCCTGAATGCTGTCCAACCGCTGCATGATTCTGTCCCTGTCAATGAGCGGGTATCGGATCCAGTTTTTAATCAAACGAGACCCCATGGCGGTAACGGTTCGATCAAGCACATGAATCAAACTGCCTTTTTTATCGGCTGTCTGGATATTTGCCAGAAGTTCAAGGTTTTTACACGACCGGTCGTCAATAATGAGATATTGTTTCAGATCATAGGGCGACACCTGGAAAATATGCCGTGTATCCTGTTTCTGGGTTTCCTGAACATAGGATAAAATTGCACCGGATGCACAGATACAGGCCGGCATCCGTTCAATGCCGAACCCTTCCAGACTCCGGGTTTTGAATTTGCTCAACAATGTCTCTTTTGCAGTATCCAGTGAAAATTCAAGTTTGTCCATGTAGGTGATCTGACGTCCCTGAAAAGCACTTTTTAAGGGGCGGAATACCGGGTCATCCTTGAAATTGGAAGGTAGCAGGATCTCTTTTGGATCTACTTTAAGTGCTTCATCTACCAGGGCTGCGGGAATTTTTGCCCGGTTGCTTGACAACTGCGTTGTCTTGAATGTGCCCGTGGAAATATCAATAAAGGCAATTCCGCAGAAATCCTTGGAACGGGCCAGGGCCAGCAGAAAATTGTTGGTTGATTTATCCAGCAGTTCTTCATTTAAAATCATTCCCGGGGTGATCACCCGGACGACATCCCGTTTTACCAGTCCCTTTGTTGCGGCCGCATCCTCCATCTGTTCACAAACCGCCACCTTGCATCCGTTTTCGATTAGTTTTGCAATGTAGGTGTCAGCTGCCCGGAAAGGAACGCCGCACATGGGAATCGGAGCCGTATCATTTTTATTTCTGGAGGTCAGTGCGATTTCGAGAATGGAAGATGCCTTTACGGCATCTTCATGGAACATCTCATAAAAATCACCCATCCTGTAAAATAAAATAGCGTCCGGATATGACTCTTTGATGGACAGGTACTGGTCCATCATCGGTGTATTCTTTTTTTTACTCATGAGGGGTTTGAAAGCAACGGTAAGCAGTTAAACATCTTTGGGGTCGGATCCATCAGTATTAGCCGATTCACTCTCGGGGGTCGCCGTTGTATCCGCAGGTTCCTGCACGGCACTGGCTTTTTTCAGATATGGATCGTTTTTAAACACCTCAAGTTCTGTTTTTAATGAGTTTATTTCATCGTTAAGCGAAACGATCTGTTTGTCTTTGGCTTTGATATTTTTGTTCAGCCTGAATTTAATGACAACGGCCTTAAATCCGGCAAGCAGCAGGCCCAGCGCAAAACAGATGGCAAAATAGATACCGGTTTGAAGTTCAGGGATTGTCCAGTTCCAGGATTCAACTTTCAGATCGAGGTGTAGTGCGGTTGCAGCCATGAAATAATCCTGGTTCTGCCAGACCAGTATTGCCAGCAAAACAATAATGATGAACCACAAAAGAAATTTAATCAGTTTCATTTATCCACTCCATATTCAATATAAGCTTTATAATTAAAGCGGTTTCGTTTTGGAGATCATAGATCAAATTCAGTTTTTTTTCAATTCCTGTTTTAAGAATAAATATCCGTGAAACCTTTATCAACGCTTATGCTGGACAAGATTTTTATCACCCCACAATGATACCAGTTTCAAGGTCTTCACAAAAATAACGGATGGATCATTCGGATCTGGTTTGTCCTGGTAAAAAAATCCCAGTTCAGGGCATCTGCTCGAATCTTTCTGGGCACTTCAAAACAGGAAAAATGCAGATGCGGCGGCAGTTGGGGATTTTTTTGGTTCGGACCGATACTGGCAAGCACCTCATGCTCCATGACAATGGCGTTGGAAAAAACATGCGCCATGACATTAATATGGGCGTACACGAAAATCACGCGCATGTCATTTTTCCCGGTTGATCGAAATGGTTCAATAACAATGGACTGCCCCAAAAAATCGTCGCAGATGTTTAGAACAATACCGCTCTCCATTGCAGGTACCCGGATGCTTTCATCAAAGTTGTGAAAATTCTCCTGTGCATCAATATAATAGGTAATGTCAATCCCCTCATGGATGGATGCGCGCAGACCAAAATCCCCCCACCACTTGGCCTGGCTTGAAAACAGCATGCCGTGGTGAAATAAAAAGCGGACCGGCTTACCGTCTCCTAAGTTATTGAGCCTTGAAAGGGTGTCCAGATATTTTGAAAAGCGTTCCATTACAATGCTTTTAATGTTATCCGATGTCCCATAAGATTAATGTCCTCAATAATTGCCTTTACCTCCATGCTCTCTCCTAAAAGCCCCTTAAGCATAAAGGTGTTTTCACTGACCGGTGTCACTGCCGCAACATTTTCCATGATCAATTCTTCGGCATCGTCTTTTTTTAAATATACATTGGATTCACACATGTTTTTTCCTTTTTATTTAGGTGGTAACCATTTTTATCTGTACATTTCGGTTATTTATACACTCAATGATCGCTCCTGAACATTTTTTATTCATGGAACAATTAACAACAGGTGTCTGCCCCAGGTACTCCACGCCGGCCTGTTCATGTATATGGCCGCACAGGACCAGCATGGGCGGGTGTTGCTCTATCAATGACCGCAGATTTTTGCTGCCGGCACTGATGTGGCCTGCAACCCTGTCACAAATGCCTTTGGGGGGCGGATGGGCAACCAGGATTGTTTTGTCGTTTATTCTGTTTTTAAGGAGGTTTATACAGCTTGATTCCATGAATGCGATGCGTGACGCAAAGGGAAGCACCACCGTACCATTTAAACCGAGCAAGTTATAGTCTTCCACAAAATGAGGAGAGTTGTCCAGAAGCCGTACAGGTGTTTTGTCTTTAATTTTTTTTTCACACCATCTCAAATCGCTGTTTCCGCGGACACCCAGAATGGGGATCTTAATGGCTGAAAGAACGTTGATGACAGACCGGGAAATTATAAAATTAAATATATCGCCTGCCATGACCAGGAGATCGGGCCGATGTCTTGCGATGTTTTTCTTAATAACGGTTAACTTGTCATTTTTCCCGTGAATATCTGCTGTGGCATAAATTCGCATGGCACCCTTTGTGTTGTTCCTGTTGATTTCTTAAGCCGGGTTATACAATTATTTGTCATCATTTTCAAATATAAAGGAGAGGATCCGGAATCATTCAAACTATACAAAAAAATTGAATCAGAGTATGATGCAGGTATCTTATCTTTCATATGGAAAAAATAATCCCTGTATATGGAGGGTCTTTGTATGGCATCCGATAGAACCGTGTCATTGAAAAGATTGCTGGATCCGGCCAAGATCGCTGTTATCGGCGCATCCAATTCTAAGGAAAAGGTGGGGGGAATCGTTTTTCAGCGGTTATTGGAGTCGCGTCGGCGGCTGTTTCCCGTAAATCCCAAAGAGGTCGCCATTGGTGGTCATAAGGCCAGTGCCCGAATCGATCAGCTGCCAGTGGGGATCGATTTGGCAGTTATCGCAGTTGGAGCGCACAGCGCAGTCCGGTCAGTGGAAGCGTGCATCAAAAAAAATATACCCAACTATATTATTGTTGCCGGCGGGTTTGGCGAGGTCGGTGGTTTGGGACGACAGCTTGAGGAAAAACTGACAACGCTTGCCAAAGAAAATGGCATCAACATACTGGGTCCCAATTCTTTGGGGATTTTTTTACCGGATGAAAACATTGATACCATTTTTGTGGAACATGGGGACAGGGCTCTGGACCGTAAGGGACGCGTGGCCTGTATTGTGCAAAGCGGCTCTGTGGGGGTTGAGGCCCTGGGGTATGCGGCCAATACCGGTTACGGTATGCGCGCCTTTGTGGGGCTGGGCAACAAATGCGATCTGGATGAGATCGATTTTTTAAGATTTTTTGCAAAGGATAAAAAAACCAATTGCATTGGGTTCTATCTGGAGAATATTGAAAAAGGCCGTCAATTCCTGGCAGAGGCTAAAGAAGTGACTCAAAAAAAGCCGGTGGTCGTGCTTAAGGCCGGCAGGACCCATACGGCGCTGTCGGCGGTCAGCTCTCATACCGGCAAGCTGGCCGGGTCCGACAGGGTTGTCAGTGGGGCGTTTAAACAGTTTGGAATCCAGAAGGTTTTTGATGATGAGGCGTTCTGCGATGCCACCAAAGTGCTTTCAATGTTGCCGGACCCGTCCGGTAATAGGGTGGCGGTCCTGACCGCAGCCGGTGGGTATGGTGTCATGTGCACTGATTTTATAGAAAAAACAGGCACCCGGGCAAAGCTTTCCATGGCAACGCTGGATCAAACAACGAAAACGGTTATAAAAGAAGGGACCTTTGATTTTACCGCCTGTGATAATCCGGTGGATATCACTGCCAGTGCAACGGATGAGATGTTTTCCATTAGCCTGGATGCACTGATACGGGACCCGGGGGTGGATATCATCATCTGTATTGCATTCTTCGCGCCCCCGGGTATATCGGAAAATTTAATTGATATCATTGCCCACAAAACAACGCAGACCCCAAAGCCCATTATTGTTTTTACAAAGTATGGTCCGTTCACTGATGCATGTATCAAAAATCTGTATTTTGCCGGTGTGGTAGGGTACCCGTCTGTGCGACGCGCGGTCAGGGCTGCTCGTTTTCTTGTTGAGCGAACCCGGATCAAAATAAGACTGGGGTGCCGGGAGAAATAAAATGATGAATCATGTAAAAAAGTGGTTGTCCCAAATCAATGACAAACAAAATCCTGACGAGTTTGAAGCTAAAAATTTGATAAGTCTGTATGGTATCAAGACCCCTTCCGGAAAAAGGTTACAACCGGAAGACAAAATGAATTCAGATTGTATACAGTTTCCATGCGTTCTGAAAATCTGCGATCCCGGCGTTGTTCATAAAACAGAACTGAATGGTGTTATCTTAAACAATACCCATGAAAATGTAGACAGAAATCTGGCATCCTTACACAAGCGTTTTCCCGGGAAAAATATCCTTGTGGAGCCGCAACAGATTTTTACAGGACCCGAATTTATTATCGGTATTGTCACGGACCCGGCCCTGGGGCCTGCCGTCATGATCGGGACGGGTGGGATATTGACCGAAATTTACAATGATACGGCGTTCAGGCTGGCACCTTGTTCCCACGAGGATGCCATGGATATGATTGATGAATTGAAGATGGCACCGGTATTTAAAGGATTTAGGGGGCTTGTGCTGGACCAAACCGGCCTTGCCCGGGCCATTGTTAATATATCCCGCCTTGCCTGCGACCTGGAAAGCCGGTTAAGCCAACTGGACATCAATCCCATTGTGTATAACGGGAACGAGTGGGTGGCGCTGGATATACAGTTGATTTTTAATTGATTTCAGATCATCATCTCTAAGGCCTAAGGCTGGTAAATAAGGTTAACCCGGCTGTCTGCGCCCTGTTTTAAATTCCATGTCTGACGGCCGTTTTTAACCGCCCCTTTTATTTCAATGGCGGCGGAATTCCATGTTTTGTTTTTCGGTTTTGGCGGACAATCCTTCCCGCTGTCCGTTGCGATCAGGCGGAATGTGTTTTGAACGCCGGGCAGTGTATATGGGACCGTCTTCTTACTTTTTGTCAGTGCCATATTTTTAACAACGGCCTGTCCATTTATTTCAATGGTAATTTTGTCGCCGTCCTGGCAGCCATGATCCCAGATAATCATCTTGATCTCCATGGTGTTGACAATGATATCCTTGAGTCCGGCTCCTGGTGATTTGCCCGGTATCACATATTTATTTAATTTGTTCTGGGCACTGAACATGAAATTGGCCGGGTGTTTCAAGCCCGAATATCGTTTGGGAACCCCCCAGTAAGTGCCACCGGGTTTGCAGAACTGATTGGCAATACTTTTATCAGCCAGTGAATAGCATGACATGTTAACCACTTCTTCAAACCCGAAATTCCGGGATTCTTTAACAGACCGGTCAAATGCCTGTTGCGGTGACAGACCGGAACCCGGTTTGGAATAGTGCTGTGCTAAATAGACCTGGACCGATGATCGCCAAGTCTGGGCAGGGACCTTGGCAATGGTGCTCTTTTTCTTAGTTTGTCCGGGCGGCACTATCCCGCCATGTCCCAGAAACACCATTTTAGCATAATTGCCATGGGCAATGACCCGGGTAATCAGTTTTTTGTTGCCGGGACCTTGATACACTTTATACCCTTCATTGTCAATCAGCGTCGAAAAATGACCCCCTGTCAGCGCCCAATTTTGACCCCT
>CAZLTD010000039.1:0-41453 GCA_964562385.1 uncultured Desulfobacula sp. | reverse complement strand
TTCCATGTAATTTCAATTGCTTACAACAATGCTGTTACCCCGTGAATGAATACGTGTTTTGCATTTTTAAAATGAAGTGCCTCAATCTTTTTTTCAAGTTCATGAATATCTGTATTGGTTTTGGGATCAAGTGCGGCCACAAGCTTTTCAGGCGGGGGGGGACTCTTTTGCTTTGATCTGCAAAGGGGCCTTTTTGTTTTCTGTCTGCGGCGCCTGAATGGCTGACGGTTTTTTTGTGGCAAAATAAAAGTCACCCGTTAAGGAGGAAGACTCCCAGGGGACCTGTCTTTCCCCTGTTTCATGCAACACGCCGATACGGACATTTTTTAATATTTTTTCAATGGTCAACCCCGGGGTGTCCATGTTTTTCAACAGGTGTTTGGTATAGACACCGTTTCGGCCGTCACCGTCTGCCGCCACCGACCCCGGTGCCGTTGCATAGGCCACAAGGGAACCAGTGGGGGCGTCCATTCTGGCAAGCCCGGCAGAGGCGGACCTGAAGCTTCTGGCAAACGGATTATTCCGGCAGGCGTCAAGAATAACAATGTTCAGTTTATTTCGGGCATCTTCCATTTTGGCCAGGACAAGCCCGGCATCCACTGCCTCATATTTCACATCCCCTTCGGATTCCAGGACGGCGCCAATGGGAATCAGATAGTTGCGGCCTTTAACCTGGATGCCATGCCCGGCAAAATAAAACAGGCCTGTGCCGCCATTTCTCAGTGATTTTCCAAAACTGCGGACAGCGCTTTCCGGGCCCCGCAGTTCCACATTGGTTTTCAAGGTGACGTCAAAGCCGAATTTTTTAAGTTTCTGTGCAATATCAATGGCATCATTGACCGGGTTTTTCAATGGAGCTTCTGCATATGCACCATTGCCGATCACCAGGGCCACTCTGTTTTGGGATGCGCTGCAAACGGTATGGCTGAATAATATGATGATGCAGATAAAGGCGGCTGCCAGGGGTCGGGTCATGATGGTCTGTCCTTTTTTTTAACGCAAAAGCAAGGCGTCTGATTCTAAAACGATATTGCTGTGTACCTATATTTGTCCTATCGGCTTTTTGTTCAAAATTTCAATCAGTTTTATCAAACATACAGGCAAAAAACAATAGTCGGGCATGGTTCGGTATGGCTGTAAAATGATCATATTTTAGCTTTTTTAATTGCAAAAATTGTAACGGCATTATAAGACTGAAAGGTAACCTTAGGGTTGTATAAAAATGCCGATGACACCCCGGCATCAAGGAGAGATGATATGCCATTGTCCTTTCAGTCAGAAAACCACGGAAACATAGCTTTCGGGTTCTTTAACATCGAATCCGACATGCTGCTGCTGGAGAATATTTTTTTCTTTGCTGATGATTTTTGCGACTGGATAACACAAATGGCGCAGGAAAAAGAGATCTTTAAGTTTGAACATCCCGCCTTTATCATAGAAAACCCACAGGATATCGGGGATTTAATGGGGGCCATTCACGGGGTTCATTTTTCAGGCTTTATCGGGGATGTTTACAAGTTGTTTCCGTTTCCGCAGGATCCGGCCGGATTTAAGCAGAATCCCGAAGGGTACAGAACCCGGGAGCAGATAACAGCCACTATCCACCCCCGGGCGGTTCAGGCTCAGATCACCCTTGAATATAATGAGAACGGAAAGGTGACTGTTGGTGGGTTTGAATTTTCAAAACTTAACTTCCATGAGCTGATCCGGTATGTCTGGCGCGGGGGATATCCGCGATTCAAAGATGAAATTCGGCCCGATTACATCATAAAAATGAAGCAGGAACTTCTAAATTGTAGCAATCCCCTTTTTGATGGGGTATTCTAACAGAATTAAATAAGGATCGGCTCCGAAATTATGTGATCTTTTATTTTCAAAATATCCAGTCTTTTAAGGGTTTTTGGAAACAATTTAGATCAAGTTATTTTGGAACGATTCCTAAACAGATAATTTTTAGTTTGGAGGAAAGTGTATGCCGATTGCGGATAAAATGGTGAAAATGGTTGAAGCTGCATCAATGATTCGAAAAATGTTTGAAGAAGGGATCAAAATGCGGGAAAAATACGGGGCAGACAAAGTATTTGATTTTTCCCTGGGCAACCCGGATGTCCCGCCGCCGGCCGTGGTAAGGGAAACGGTCCTGGAACTGATCAACGATCCAAAGGTTTCCCACGGCTATATGCCCAACCCGGGCTTCCCCCAGGTGCGCGGTGCTGTGGCAGATTACCTGAACAAGGAATATGGTGTGGAACTGACCCCTGAGCTTATCGTCATGACCGTCGGTGCTGCCGGGGCCTTGAACGATGTGCTGAGAGCGCTGATGAATCCGGGTGAGGATGTCCTGACCCCGACCCCGTATTTTGTGGGTTACAACCAGTATGCCTTTATTGCCGGTGCCAATTTGAAGACCGCAAAATCCCATGCTGATTTCCACCTGGATCTGGATGCCATTGAAGCGGCCATCACTGAAAAAACCCGGGTGTTTTTAATCAACTCCCCCAACAATCCAACAGGCGTGGTCTACAACAAAGAAGAGCTTGATGCGCTTGGGAAAATTCTGGATGCGGCCAGTGAAAAATTCGGCAAACGGATCTATATGATTTCTGATGAGCCCTATCGGAAAATTGCCTATGATGTGGAAGTACCGTCCATGTTTGACGTCTATGATCACACCATTGTTTTGACATCCTATTCCAAGGAGTTGTCCCTGGCCGGCGAGAGGATCGGGTATCTTGCCATTCATCCCAAGTCCGAGGATGCTGCTTTGATCGCAGGCGCTGCCGGGGTTACCAACACCATGATGTATGTCAATGCCCCGGCGCTTTTCCAGCAGGTGGTGGGGAAACTGCAGGGTGTGTCCGTGGATATCGGTATCTATAGAAAACGCCGTGATGTGTTCTGTGAGGGCTTAAAGGCTGCCGGGTACGAGTTTGATGTACCCGAAGGTGCGTTTTATCTCTTCCCGAAAAGCCCCATTGCAGATGATGTCAAGTTCTGCGGGATTTTAAAGGAAAACAAGATTCTGGCCGTTCCGGGAACCGGATTTGGCGGGCCCGGTCATTTCAGGCTCTCCTATGCCGTACCTGATGCTACTATCGCGGGCTCTTTTGAAGGATTTAAAAAAGCGCTTGAAAGCGTAAAATAGACCGTAAGAAAAATCGTTTGATAAAAAAGGCCCTGCAAGATTCTATTACATCCTGCAGGGCCTTGCTTTTTCCAGTTTCCAGTCTCCAGTCTCCGTGCTTGAATGGCTATCCATTCTTTTTCTCAAAATCCTTCATAAAGGAAATCAGATCCTTGATGGCGCTGATATCTGTGGCATTGTAGATGGAGGCCCGGCATCCGCCAACGCTCCTGTGTCCCTTCAGTCCGCCAAGACCGTTTTTCAAAGCCTTCGCCACAAAGTCAACTTCAAGATCTTCGCCCGGAAGCCGGAACGTCACGTTCATCAGGGAACGGGACCCTTTTTCTGCCGTGGCCCGGTAAAAGCCGGAATCATCCATGAAATTGTAGAGAAGATCGGCTTTCTCCCTGTTTAGGGCGTCCATTTTTTCAAGCCCGCCGACTTCTTCTTCCAGCCATTTTAAAACAAGCTGAATGGTGTAAATGCCGAAGCACGGCGGGGTGTTGAACATGGAGTTCTTATCGGCAAAGGTTTTGTACGACAGCATGGTGGGCAGATGGTCCGGTACCCGGTCTAAGAGATCTTTTCTAATGATCACCATACAGACCCCGGACGGGCCGATGTTTTTCTGGGCACCGGCATAGATCATGCCGATATTTTCCATGTCAAGCGGCCGTGACATGATATCCGAAGACATGTCAATCACCATGGGAATGCCCTTGGTATCCGGCAGGTTTTCAAACTGGGTGCCCTTGATAGTGTTGTTGCTGGTCAGATGGACAAAGGCAGCATCCTGATTGAACTTTATGTTATCCGGGATATAGCAGAACTGGTAATCTTCGGATGAGGCCACCACCTTGATGGGTTTATTCTGTTTTTGGGCTTCGGCGATCGCCTTGGTCGACCATGTCCCGGTATTGATATAGTCTGCACTGGAACCATCGGCCAAAAAATTCAGGGGAATCATGCAGAACTGCATACTGGCACCGCCCTGCAGGAATAACACCGTGTACTGGTCAGACAGTTTTAAAAGCCTGCACGTCCGTTCAATAGCATCATTGATAACGTCATCAAACCATTTGGACCGGTGGCTGACTTCGGTAATGGACATGCCGCTGCCCTGGTAATTTAAAAAAGAGTCCTTTATTTGTTCCAGCACCGCCAGGGGCAGGGCTGCGGGACCTGCATTAAAGTTGCGTATTCGGTCAGTCATGGGGCACCTTCCTTTTTGGGATGTGGTAAAAAACAGCAAACCCGGTGCAGCTTTGAGAAAAGGTCAAAGACGGCACCGGGTTTGATACGTTATCGGTTATTTTGCCTGTTGCGGTTTGGGCAGTGCTTCAAGATCTTTCAGGGCCGCATCGATCTGCGCCTGGGGCAGCTCATGGTCAGACAATTTGCCCCTGAAGAAGTTTTCATATGCACCAAGATCCACAAGACCGTGACCACTCCAGTTAAAGAGGATGGTTTTTTCTTTGCCTTCCTCTTTGGCTTTGAGTGCTTCTCGGATGGTCATGGCAACGGCATGGTTACATTCAGGTGCGCTGATATAACCTTCAGACCGGGCAAAGGTCAGGCCGGCATTAAAGGTTTCCATCTGCTGGATGGATACCGGACGAACGATTTCATCCAGGATCAGCTGGCTGACAATAGGTGCCATACCATGGTATCTTAGGCCACCGGCATGGATCGGTGCCGGAACAAAATTATGACCTAAAGAATGCATAGGCAGCAAGGGTGTCATCTGGACGGTATCACCGAAGTCATAGGCAAAGGGACCGCGTGTCAGTGTGGGACAGGATGCCGGTTCACAGGCGATAATATCAATATCACGGCCGTTTATTTTATCACGGGCAAAGGGCAGGGCAAGGCCGGCAAAGTTACTGCCGCCGCCGGCGGACCCGATAATGACATCCGGGTAATCCCCGGCCATTTCCATCTGTTTAATGGCTTCAAGGCCGATGACGCTCTGGTGGATCATGACGTGGTTGAGAACAGATCCCAGGGCGTACTTGGTGTCTTCACGGCCAACCGCTTCTTCTACTGCTTCGGATATGGCCATGCCAAGGCTGCCCGGAGAGTCCGGATCTTTGGCTAAAATGGAACGGCCGGCTTCTGTTTCATTACTGGGGCTGGCCGTGCAGTTGGCGCCCCAGGTTTCCATCATGAGACGGCGGTAGGGTTTCTGGTTATAGGAGATCTTAACCATGAAAACCTTGCACTCAATCCCAAAGAAAGAACAGCACATGGCAAGGGAACTTCCCCACTGGCCTGCACCGGTTTCCGTGGTGATTTTTTTGGTACCGGCAACCTTGTTGTAATAGGCCTGTGCAATGGCAGTGTTGGGTTTATGACTGCCGGCAGGGGAGACACCTTCGTTCTTGTAATAGATTTTTGCCGGTGTATCCAGGGCCTTTTCAAGGTTGTAGGCCCTAAACAGGGGAGAGGGACGCCAGATAGCATATTTGTCCAGGATCTCTTCGGGAATGTCGATCCATCTTTGTGTGGAAACTTCCTGCTCAATCAGGTTCATGGGGAAGATGGGCGCAAGGTCTTCCGGGCCGCAGGACTGGCCTGTGCCGGGGTGCAGCGGGGGTTCCATACCATTGGGAAGGTCTGCCATAATGTTGTACCACTGTCTGGGCATGTCCTGTTCAGTTAAAACATACTTTTTGGTCCGCATAAACTCCTCCTGTTATTGGGTTGAAAAAATGATTAAAATTTATCTTGGATCATTTTTTTTGATTGACAATATTCGGGGCCTCGCCGGTCTGTAAAAATTCCACGATCTGTGTTGCCACATCCCGTGCCACGTTTTCCTGGGCCTCGTGGGTGGAGGCACCAAGGTGGGATGAGCATATAAAGTTATCCAGTTCCATCAGGCTGATCTTTCCGGGAGGTTCGGTTTCAAAGACATCCAGGGCTGCGCCGCCAAGATGGTCGTTTTTCAGGGCATAGTAGAGATCATCCTCATTGACAATGCCGCCCCTGGCGCAATTGATGAGCATGGCACCGGGCTTCATCCGGTAAAGGGTCTCTTTGTTGAACAGGTTGGTGGTCTCTTTTGTTTTGGGGGTGTGAATAGAGATGTAATCGGCCTGTGTCACGACCTCATCAAACGTGGCGGGTGTAACGCCGATCCCGGCAATGGATTCATCCGACTGGTAGGGGTCGTAGCCCATGACCTTCATTTTCAGGCCCATGGCCCTGTCGGCAACGATTCCGCCAATATTGCCCACCCCGACCAATCCCAGGGTTTTATTGAATATTTCTCTGCCGCGAAGCTGTTTTTTCTCCCATTTCCCGTCTTTAAGGGTGGCCGTGGCCCTGGGAATGTTTCGCGACAGCGCCATCATCATGGCAATGGTGTGTTCGGCTGTGGTAATGGCATTGCCGAACGGTGTGTTCATTACGGCAACATCCGCTTTAGTGGCTGCCGGAATGTCAACATTGTCCAGGCCGATCCCGGCTCTGCCGATCACTTTAAGATTTTTTGCCTTGGCCAGAAGATTTTCATTAACACTAGTTTTGCTGCGGATGGACAGGCCATCGTAGACGCCGATGATCTCTTCAAGTTCAGTAGGGGAAAGGTCGGTTTTGACATCAACATCAAAACCCGGGGTGTTTTTGAAAATATCGATACCGACGTTTGAGAGGGGATCGCTGATGAGTATTTTCATAATAGTTCTCCTTATTAATTGAAATTAATAAAAAAACCTGGTTCATTTTATATAGGAAATTAAAAAAGTGAGGGTCAATACTGTAAAAGTGGTGGCATAATAGTGATAATAATTAACCATTATTGAGATTTTGCAGGCATAGTCGATCATCCAGCGCCGCAAATTGCTGATAAATGGCGCAATATGAGGCGAAAACGGCGATATTTTGTTTGCTTTAGACTAATAAACCTTGCTGTTCCGGTGTTTATCCGGGGAAATTCCATCTGACTTTCGCAATGATGCCCGCAAATTTTTCAGGTTTGATCGGTTTTGGAAAAGGATAGGAGCCTTTTTGACGTTTTTATAGGCGTTGCTTTTTAGAATCCAGGTAAAGCCCTCAGCCAATTTTTCCATCTGAACTCCGCCGTTGTCCAGTCATCCAGGCAGGCGTTATGATATTGTTTCCAGAGTGCCAGGTCGTTTTTGTTTAAAGGGGTGTCGATGTGGACCGGGTCCGGGGTATTAAAATCTCCTCCCCACCGAAGCTGTGGGATTCCCCGGATTGCCTGGATAAACTGTTTTACCGGCAGCGGCAGGGTGTTCAGGTTCTCTTTTGTTAAATCTGATGATTCAAAGTTTGTAAATCCCAATTTAACATTGATGTCAATGGCATGCCCGGCAAGGTGATTGGATGTTGTTGCCGGTCTGACGATCTTTTTTGACAATCTTTGACCTGATTGCCGGTAACTGCTTGTGACCAGGATCGTGACGTTGTTTTCTCTGGCCAGGCTGTCAAGCATGGCCAGGACAGGATAAAACTTTTTATGAACCAGGATCTGCCTTCCCAGATGTGCCTTGGTGTGCTCTCCTTTAAATTCAACCAGGGACGTAAAAGAGTGGGTCTCTTTATGGGTCCAGAACTGAAAAAAGAAATAACAATACAGGACAATCCCCAGGATTGAGAATCCAAATATCACGAAAAAATATATGCGTTTACTCTTCAAGTGATCTCAGGTAGGAGCGCAGGTTGATTTTTTTGTTTCTTAATCCAAGCTTGGTGCGGATTTTATAGCGGTGGGAGGTGATGGTGTTTAAGGAAACTCCCAGGATGTCGGCGATGTCCTTGTTGACAACCCCGTCTTTGACCAGGCTTGCCACCTTTATTTCCATGGGGGTCAGGTTTAAAAATTTGGATGACAATTTAGAAACAAGGGGCGAGGCAATATCATCGATATTTTTTTCCAGTTGTTCTAAAAGCATTTTCTGGCTGTCGGACAGATCGGTGAATGACAATTGTTCCAGGTAGGGCATGATGGAGTGCTTGATATTGAGTAAAAAATTTTCCTGGTCTGTTTTCTTTTTAGTCTCCATCTGCTTTAGAACCACTTTTAAGGCAATGTTCGTCTCTTCCAGGCGCTGGTTGGTTTTACTCAGTTTGTCTGTTCTTCGCTGCACCTGTTCTTCCAGGTGGGACTTGTGCTCCCGCAGTTCATCTTCCAGACGTTTGCGCTTGAAAAATTCAGGTATGTCCAGCCGGTTGTAATGCTCGTATTTGATATAGGCGTGTTTGCTGTATTTGCTGATGCGTTCTTTGATTTTTGACGGCGGTGCCATGATAAACCGGCAGTGCCTATCCCCCTTTGCCTGGCACTCAACCTCGGCCGTAACAAGGGAAATGCCGAAACTTTCCTCGCACCAGCCGGATGAATATCCGGCACTCATGACACAGACGGGAAAATCGGTTTTTTCACCCTTGTCCGTCCAGGCCTGGGCCTCAAAAGAGTGCGGGTGATCGTAAATCAGATGATAATTTTCATCCGGAGTCGGGTTGGAAAAAGGATGAATTTTTACGGTGGCCCACCCGGTATAGGCAAAGTGAACCGGTCCTGCGGACAGTTTTTCGATCGGGTCGGTGACATTCATCTTTTCAAAAAAACTTTTGGCATCAGCCTTGCCGATGGAGTGGGCAATGTCGAATAGAAAGTTGAATGCCAGGGTCCTGGCCTCTTTTTCCCCCCGGTCCTTGTAAAGCTGGGTCATCATGTCAAAAAACTCTTTTGACATGGAAGATGCCCGCACCAGGATGTACCGTTCATCTGAGAATTTAACCAGCCCTTTTTCCGGTTCCCGTTCAATACTGGAGAAATAATTTCTGACATAATTTTGCGCCGTTAAAAAAACTTTGTAAAAGTTTTCCGGAACATTAACGGTATTTAAGTCAGAATTGGAAGGCCGGCTCATGGTGGGTCCCTTTTTTTATCAGGATTCAGGTTGAATGTATTTTTCAGGGTGGTTCATGAAATTCTTATAGAGCCTGTAATAATTGGTCTCCTTGTACTCTATGGGGGCGACACTGTGATTGTCAAAACTGTAGATTTTTGCCAGGGGGCACGCCAGAAGAAAGGGAGAATGGGTGGCGATCATGAACTGGGCCTGATCTTTTTTGCTGATACTGATTAAAAGATTCAAAAGATCGATCAAGGATTCCGGTGACAGGGCGGTCTCCGGTTCATCCAGAAAATACAGACCCTTGATGTTATACCGGGATTTGAAATAGGACATCAAAGACTGACCATGGCTCTGGGTGATCAGGGACTTGCCGCCAAAATAGTCGAGCATCCGGTCATCATTGATGGCCCACTCTTCCAGGTTCTTTGCAAAATGGGTAAATATCTGGGAGCCGAAAAACGATCCCGGTACCGGACCGCCTGATGACCAGTCAACACTGATTGTCTTATACAGATCATCCTCATAGGGGTTTTGTTCATACCGTAAATTAAAATCGCTCTGCCAGATATGGATGCCGCAGCGGATGGCAAGCGCTTTTAAAAGGGTTGATTTGCCCGCACCGTTTTCACCGATAAAAAAAGTGATGGGTGTATCAAACTCAATTGTTTGGGTGTTTTGAAACAGCGTGAGGTTAAACGGGTAGAAATCCTTTGTGGGAAATTTTTCCTGGTGGATATTGACCCTGTCTAAAAAGATCAATTAATTTTTTCCTTTTCTTTTTTTCGCCTGCTCAATCAAATCCACTAGAGACATTACTTTTGGCTTGCCTTTGTTTAAAAAGGTTTTTTCAAAATCTTCTTTGGAAAGTTTTTCTTTTAAATAGGCATGGACATCAAAATGGTTGAACCAGCAGTCCAGTGTTTTAAAGCATGGCATACCGGAGTTTTCAGACCGGCAGTATGGGAAGTTGATCTGGTGGCCAAGTCGAGGGCAGCGAATTTGGGTATTCTTGTCAGGGGGTTCTTTTGAAAGCGGCGCTTTGGGGTCTGTGTCTTGTGAACTCATATGTTTCCTGCTTGTGCTGGCCTGCGGCAGATTGCCTTTTTAAGGGACAATCTGCCGCAGGACGGGTTGTTTAAATTATTTGGCCTGCTGGGGTTTTGGCAGAGGCTCAATATCTTTTAAGGCAGCGTCAATCTGTTCCTGGGGCAGGTCGTGATCCGACAGTTTGCCTCTCAGGAATGATTCATAGGCGCCCAGATCCACGAGACCATGGCCGCTCCAGTTAAAGAGGATGGTTTTTTCCTTGCCTTCCTCTTTGGCCTTTAAGGCCTCTTTGATCGTCATGGCAATGGCATGGTTACATTCCGGTGCACTGATATAGCCTTCAGACCGGGCAAAGGTCAGCCCTGCATCAAAGGTTTCCATCTGCTGCACAGCCTGTGGCCGGACAATGCCGTCCAGAACGAGCTGGCTGACGATGGGTGCCATACCATGATACCGCAATCCGCCTGCATGAATGGGTGCCGGGACAAAATTGTGACCCAGGGTGTGCATGGGCAGTAAGGGGGTCATCTGGACGGTATCACCGAAGTCGTATGCAAAGGGACCGCGGGTCAGTGTCGGACAGGATGCCGGTTCCACGGCAATGATGTCTATGTCCTTGCCGGCAATCTTATCCCTGGCAAAGGGCAGGGCAAGTCCGGCAAAATTACTGCCGCCGCCGGCCGATCCGATAATGACATCCGGGTAATCTCCGGCCATCTCCATCTGTTTGATGGTCTCAAGGCCGATCACACTCTGGTGGATCATGACATGGTTGAGCACGGAGCCCAGGGCATACTTGGTGTCGTCAGTGGAAACCGCTGCTTCAACCGCCTCGCTGATGGCCATTCCCAGGCTGCCCGGAGAGTCGGGGTCTTTTTCAAGAATGGTCCGTCCGGCACGGGTCTCATTGCTGGGACTGGCGGTGCAGTTGGCGCCCCAGGTTTCCATCATGAGCCGGCGGTAGGGTTTCTGGTTGTAGGAAATTTTTACCATGAAAACCTTGCACTCAATACCAAAAAAAGAGCAGCACATGGAAAGGGCACTGCCCCACTGGCCGGCCCCTGTCTCTGTGGTGATCTTTTTGGTGCCTGCCACCTTGTTGTAATAAGCCTGGGCAATGGCGGTATTGGGCTTGTGACTTCCGGCAGGGGAAACCCCTTCATTTTTAAAGTAGATTTTCGCCGGCGTATCAAGCGCCTGTTCCAGATTGTACGCCCTGTAGAGCGGAGACGGACGCCAGATGGCATACTTGTCCATTACCTCTTCAGGGATATCAATCCATCGCTGGGTGCTCACTTCCTGTTCAATCAGGTTCATGGGGAAAATCGGGGCAAGGTCTTCAGGTCCGCAGGGTTGTCCGGTTCCGGGATGAAGCGGCGGTTCCATGGGAGTGGGCATGTCTGCCATGATGTTATACCATTGACGCGGCATGTCCGATTCTTTTAATACATACTTTTTAGCTCTCATAGGCCCTCCTTGTTTGCGGGTTGTTATTAAAGGAAAATACAACTCAAAACTTTATTTTAAACATGGTAAAAACATGTTTGCTTACAAGTAAAACAGGAGTATCGCTATCTAAATTCATTTATGGGAATAAGAAGATCAAGTCAAGGACTTATAGCAAATCGTATAAATATGTTCGCATAACGGGGCTTTTTTTCTGTGGTGTAAATTTGTGAATTCATGGAGACTACCATCGATTTGCCCGGGCGATTCTTTTTAATGGTTCTGAACCAGGTTATTATAATCCTGCAGCGTATCAATATCCGTTAAAATGCCCGGGTCATCCACTTCAATTCTACTGATATCGGCAGCATGTTTTTTAAACAGCACCCGTGCGCCGGTGTCTGCTTTAAGGGAGGTCAATTCAGGAAATAGTGTTTTGTCAAAGGTAACCGGATTTCCCCGTTGCTCTTTATAATAGGGGATAATAATACGGCCGGTGTTTTGGCCTGCTTTTTGAACCAGAAGATTAATCAGGTTTTTTGAAATCAGCGGCTGGTCCCCTAAAAGGAACATGGCTGCATCAAAATCGTTTGATAATTGATTTGTCCCCGCAACGATGGCGGTGCTCTGGCCCTGCCTGTAATGGGGATTGATGAGGATCTCAACTTTTTTTAAATCAAGCTGCTCATCCAGTTGATCCCGGATGGCTGCCGCTTCGTGGCCGAGAACAAGGATAACCGTGTCCAGATCAGAGGCAAGGGCGCATTTGATGACGGTGCCTAATATAGTTGTCCCTTCATAGGGCAGCATCTGTTTGGTTCTGCCCATCCGTGATGAGGTGCCGGCCGCAAGGATAATGCCGGCGATTTTTTTAGAGGAGGCGATCATAGAATCAGGTTTTTCTTTTTTTGGGCAGGGGCCCGCTTTTTTATCAATTCGGCAACAATACTCACGGCAATTTCTTCCGGGGTCTGGGCGTTTATCTCAATGCCGATGGGGGAGCAGACCGATTCAAGCCGTTCTTTTGAAATTCCCTGCAGCAGCAGGTCCGCATAAATGATATTACGTTTTTTCAAGCTGCCGATCATACCGATATATCCGGCAGCGGTTTTTAATGACATTTCAAGAACGCTTTTATCATGTAAATGGCCCCGTGTGATAATCAGGATATAGGCATTGTTTGAAATTTTCAGCTGGTCAAACGCGTCTTTGAATTCCGCAACAAGGATGGTGTCTGCGTCCGGAAACCGCTCTTTATTTGCAAACTGGGGCCGATCATCAACAACCGTTACGTCAAAGCCCACGGATTTGGCCAAAGGGGCTACGCAGGTGGAGACATGGCCGGCGCCGAACAGGAAAATCATCGGGTCAAGGGTCAGTTTTTCTGCGAAAAACTGATGCGAGGCATCTTGGGTTTTTAACAGCTGGTATGGATTGTTCGAAAAGGGTTTGAGCATTTCAGGCGTGAAGCCCGGAAGATTTCCCATACATGTTCCATCCTCAAGGATCAGCAGCCTTAGATCCGGGGACGCCGGATCAAGACCGTTTTCAACATGGGTGACAAGCGTAACGGGACGATGTGCCTGAATCTGATCCTCAATGGTTTTGAAAATAAGCATTGTGTCGTTGTTTAAAGGGGAAAGAACCTCCATATAAAGATCCGCGCTGCCCCCGCAGATCATGCCGTGTTTTGCAAGATCATCGTTGGACAGGGTAAACCGGTATATATATGAGTCATCATCTTCCAGCATCTGAATGGCTTTTTGATGGACCTTATATTCCAGAAGCCCTCCGCCAACAGTGCCGATAATTTTTTTGTTGTCCGTGACAATACACATGGACCCCACATCCCTCGGGGTTGATCCCGATCGTCTTATGATCCGGGCGAGAACCACTTTCTTCCCCGATACAAGCTGTTGATTTGCGGTATTGTATAGTGAGTTTGCCATATCTTAGACTCCTTGTTTAATTTTTGTCATGGGGAAATGGTGTTTGATCACAGGTTCCGGTTCCAGTGCACCTGAAATCACGCAGTTCAGTGAGATGTTCTGATAAAGGTATGATGTGATTCTTTTTGCAGCATCACCATCCTTTACGGTATCGGCCTTATTTAAAAAAATATATGCAGCATCGGCCGGGCAAAGCCGGCGGGCTTTGTTCATTTCAATTCTCAGGGCATGGGCAATGGTCTGTGCCGTCAGCGGGGCTCCGGGCAGATGGCCTGTGTTGCGGGCAAACAGGTCTGCCCGGTGAACATGGGTTTCGTCTAAGGGCGCGCCCACGGCATCCAGCCCTGTGACCAGTATCAGATGGGTACATGTTCGGGGGAATACAGGTTCATGGGCAGCACTTGCTTTTATGGGCTTTCGCCTTGCTCCGTCCGCTTCAACAATGATCCAGTCAAACAGACGGGCTTGCCGGACAGTGTCCAGCATTTGACCGGAGAACCCTTTGAGTTTGTTCGTGTCCCGATCATGGGAAGCAGCCGCGCATATATGTGGGTGCGTTCGCAACAGGGGCCGGGAGGTGTTGATCAGGTCTTCGGCAGATTCACAGATAAGGGTTTTGGACGACTGTGCAGTGTGGGGGTAAAATATGTTGGTTGTGGTGGTGGTTAAAACAGTTTTACCCTGATGGGTCAGCATGGAAGCCAGTGTAAACATCAGGCTTGTTTTTCCCCCGCCGCCGAACAGGCAGACCATGCCTTGCCCGGAAAGGGACAAAAGGTGTGTTAGTTCTTTTTTATCGGTATCGCTTGCAAGCATGGATTATAATACAGTCCCCATAGGGATCGGCCCGGTTATTTATTTTCTGTTTTGATGATTATTCCATAATTTGATAATAATTCAAACCATAAAGATAATGCCATAGCAAATCGTAGAAACAGGTTCCGATACACGGATATGGTATTCTATCATTCAAATTTAAAACCCGGTGAGTGATAAACGATTTGCCTTAAAGTGATTCTTTTCTTATGTGGTTTTTTTTAAGAACAAATTTTAAGAATCACTATTACACAAAGACAAGGAAGCGTTATGACCGGTAAAAAAGATGTTCATGCCCTTGATCAGGATTTAGTGATGGCCCAATCAAAGCCGGGCTGTTTTGAGTTTCACCTGTCTGATCACTGGTCTATTCATAAACGGCCAAACGGCGGATACCTCATGGCGGTGATGGCAAAAGCCATGGAGACCCGTGCCGTAAAATCGGCCACACCAATTATAACCGCCAATTATATCCATGCCCCTTCCGCAGGGGAGGCATCCATTAAAGTGGATGTTATCTCGGAATCAAACAGTTTTTCACGCCTGATGGCCCGGCTGTTTCAAAAAGGAAAGGAGTGTGTGCGGGCGCTGGGTACCTTTTCAAGCCCGGCAGCAGAGCCTGTCCTTGAATCTTATGCCCAGGGTCCGCCACCCATGGCCGGGTTCAATGAAAGTATCCAGGTGCCGGTGATGCCGGATAATAAATTGTTTGACCATATTGATTTGAGACTGGATCCAGCCTGCACAGGATGGGTTGCGGGCAGTGTGTCCGACCGGTCTGAATTTAAAGGCTGGATCACATTCAAGGAGAAGCGGACCATTGATATGCCGGCAGTCCTGCTGTTTGCCGACACCTATCCGCCACCGGTGTTTTCCCAATTTGGCCCGTCTGCCTGGGTACCTACCATAGAATTGTCGGTCAATATCCGCGCTTTGCCAAAGACAAGGCGTTTGCAGGGGAAATTTCAAAGCCGCTATATCAGTGCGGGGCTGGTGGAGGAAGATGGTGAACTCTGGGATGAAGAAGGGGGGCTGGTTGCCATATCACGGCAGGTTTCAAAGTACAGGTGAAGATCTTCTCTAATAATTGCCTTTTGTTCCGATCTCTGCGTTGCCGGAAAAATTGAATCCTCGAAGTATGGGCCATACTCCTGTGGTTAAATTTTTCCGGCGTCTTGAACTCAAAACAAAATTCTAATTATTAGGGCAGGTTATGCGGTGAAAAGTATTTGTCCCGATTTCGGGAGAATGATTGCTTATGACCGAATACAGTATTGTCAAATAGTGCCTGATCGAAAGTCTGTGTTTGGGCGGCTCGTAGAGGAGCAAAGCTCACAAAGTTGCCCATATGCAAGGCACAAGAAATTCTGAAACCGGAGTGTACGTCCGTACATGAGGATTGCAGGATTTTGCAGCAACGCAGCAGATGGGTGAGTTATCGTCCAAACAATAAATAATAAAAAGGGCAGTAACCAGCCTGTCTGGCACTGCCCTTTTTATGAGGCAAAGTAATAGTTAAATTAAGGAGGGTTGTTCTATCCTGCTACATCGACTCCAGAGTGTTGGTCAATGGAATCAAAAGCAATTTATCCTTGAGAAAGATTATGATCATTATTTAATAAGTTGTCAAGGAAAAAGTTATACCAAACTAACTCTTGGTGCGTTTTTGTGTTCGTACGGTTAATTTTCTTGACTTGTAAGGGGGTTCACCTTATTTATTAAGGTGCAGACTGTTTCATGGCAGGGTGTCTATACTGAACTAAATTATATAAAAAGCGTCAATAAATTAAAAAGCAAAAAAAGTTGGAGACAATATTAATCCGGGCACAGGATTTGCTTTGTCTTAATCGATAGAAAACAAACAATATAAAGGTGAAAACATGACAGAAGCAATTTTTGAGTTTTTAGCAAAAGTCGGATTTACACACCCCTTGCATCCCGCACTCACACACATCCCCATGGGAATGGTTATGGGTGCTGTTACGTTTCGACTGGCATCTTTTTTGCCAAAACTGAAAATGCTTGCCAAAACCGGCTATCACTGCATTATACTGGGAATTTTGGGAATTTTTCCAACAGTGTTTACCGGATATCTTGACTGGCAGCACTCTTTTGCCGGAGAATGGGATTATTTAATCATCATAAAAATGATTCTGGCCGGTGTGTTACTCATCATTTTAACCGCCATCGCCATCCTGGATGATCCGGAACAGCCCAAACTGGATAGAAAGACATTATTGTATCTGGCTTCGGTTCTTGTGGCCATCGGACTTGGATTTTCAGGCGGTGAGCTGCAGTATGGATAAAATTTGGCAGACCATCCTGATGTAACCGGTCTGTTCAAGATACCGGGGGGGGGTTAAAACAATATTTACCCCCGGACGATTATATAAAGGAGTTTCAAAGATGAAAAAGAAGATAATCATAGTTTTAATGTTCATTGCTGGTCTTGTTTCACTGCCGTTGGCTGTATCTGCCATGGATTATCAGCACACACTTGAAGCAAAAGACATCACATTTTCATGGTCACTTGAGGGAGATAAAATTCACATCCAGCTGTCTGCGAAAACCACGGGCTGGGTGGGGGTTGGCTTTAATCCGCAAAAGGCCATGTCAGGGGCCAATATTATCATTGGCGCCGTGAAAAAAGGTAAATTCAGAGTCGAGGACCATTTTGGCGATCGGAAACGAAATCATGCCAAAGACGAAAAGCTGGGCGGGACAAATGATGTACAAAATCCTGCTGCCGAAGAAAAAGACGGCGTGACAACCATTTCCTTTACCTATCCTTTAAAAACCGAAGATAAGTGGGACAACGAAAAATTAGAACCGCTTGCAACTGACAAACCCATTAAAGTGATGCTGGCTTACGGCAGGGATGGGAAAGATAAGATGGTTACCAAAGCGTCACATAAATACCGGACAATCTATGAAGTAACCCTGTCAACCGGTGAGAATAAGAAGATAAAATGAGATTGCTAAGAAACCTGCCTGTGCTGCTGACGGCCTTGTGGCTGTCAGCCTTGTGGCTGTCGACGGCCTCTCTTTTCGCACCAGCGGCATGGGCATCAACCGAGCATAAGGATGGCCATGATCATAAGAAGATGATCATGGCGGTTGAAAAACAGGAGCCTGCCCTGTCGCAGCAGGTGAAAATTGACGAACAGCTGGGCGAGACTGTCGCAATGGATGCTGTTTTCAAGGACTCCAAAGGCCGGGACATACGTTTCAAAGACTTGTTTGACAAGCCTGTGGTACTTTTGCCCATCTATTTTATGTGTACCTCTGTATGCAATTTTCTCCAGGCGGATCTGGCAAACGCGTTGAATCAGGTCGGACCGGTGCCGGGTAAGGACTTTAATGTAATTTCCCTAAGTTTTGCCGATGATGAGGATTCAAGCCATGCCCATACATCCAAGCATAATTATCTGAACCTGCTCACGCGGGAATTTCCCCGGGAAAACTGGTTTTATCTTACCGGGGATAATGAGAATATCAGGAAGGTGACTGATTCCCTGGGATATTATTTTATAAAGAAAAAAGAGCATTTTTACATCCACCCCTCCGCCATGATGGTGCTTGCAAAAGATGGAAAGATCACACGCTATCTGTATGGGCCCGACTTTCTTGCCTTTGATATCGGTATGGCGCTGAGTGAAGCCCAGAAAGGTGAACCCGGTGTGTCCATTAAACGGGGGGTCCTGTCCTTTTGTTTTGACTATGACCCTGCAAATAAAACCTATGTGTTCAAGACATTCAGGATAACCGGGACCGCCATTTTAATCCTTTTGGTGGGGTTTATAGCATTCCTGGTATATCCGTCTAAAAGAGACAGGGAACGAAAAGACAAAACTGTCTCATGATACAAAACTAATCCTTTTAAGAGGCGTTCATGGAAAGCGTAAAATCATTTTTTGAAACTCCGGCGCCGGCCCGGTTTAAGGGAATCTGGTCCTGGCTGATTACCACCGACCACAAACGTATTGGCCTGATGTATATGTTTGCCATCCTGTTCTGGTTTATGCTGGCCGTATTGATCGGCGGCATCATTCGCCTGGAACTGATGTTCCCCGGTGAGACCTTTGTCAGTGCCGAAGTATATAATTCGCTGTTTACCCTGCACGGGGTCATCATGATTTTTCTGTTTATCATTCCGGCCCTGCCGGCGATATTCGGCAATTTCTTTCTGCCCATACAGATCGGCACGGATGATGTTTTTTTCCCAAAACTGAACCTGCTGTCATGGTATCTTTATATGGCCGGCGGCATCATTGCCGTGATCTCTCTTTTTTCAGACGGGTTTCCCGATACCGGGTGGACCTTTTATGTTCCTTTTTCCATCTCCACCAATACCAATGTGTCGACAGCCGTATTTGCCGCATTTGTCCTGGGCATGGCATCCATGCTTACGGGCCTGAATTTTATCACCACCATACACAGGATGCGGAAAAAAACAATGGGGTGGCTCCAGATCCCCCTGTTTACGTGGACGTTGTATGCCACCTCCTGGGTTCAGCTTCTGGCCACACCGGTGGTGTCCATTACACTGATTCTGGTGATGATCGAAAGATATGTCGGGGTGGGCCTGTTTGATCCGTCAAAGGGCGGGGACCCCATCCTTTACCAGCATCTTTTCTGGATGTATTCCCATCCGGCCGTCTATATCATGATTCTACCGGGCATGGGGGTGATCTCTGAAATTATTCCGGTATTTTCAAGAAAATCGATTTTCGGATATAAGGCCATTGTGGCATCCTCCATGGGAATTGCTGTTGCCGGTTCCCTTGTCTGGGCGCATCACATGTACACCAGCGGCATGAGCGATACTGCCGTGTTTGTCTTTTCGCTGCTGACCTTTGTTGTGGCCATACCTTCGGCCATCAAGGTTTTTTCATGGGTGTCGACGCTTTATAAAGGGTCGATCCAGATGGCACCGCCCCTGTTTTTATCGCTCTGTTTTATCTACCTGTTTTCAGTGGGCGGACTGACCGGGCTGGTTCTGGGTGCTGCCGGGACAGATATTCATGTCCATGATACCCATTTTGTGGTGGCCCATTTTCATTTCACCATGTTCGGCGGCACCGGGTTTGCCTTTTTTGCGGCGCTTCATTTCTGGTGGCCCAAAATGTTCGGACGGATGTACAATTTTAAACGGGCATATATCGGCGCCGTTCTTGTCACAGGCGGGTTTATGTTTCATTATGTTCCCATGTTCATTGTAGGGCTTCAGGGCATGCCCAGAAGATACTATGACTATCTGCCGCAGTTTGAGACCGGTAATTTTCTGGCCGGGTATGGGGCAGCCTTCATGATCATCGGTATATTTTTGATGTTTGGCAATCTTCTGGTGAGCTTGAGAAAAGAGCGCGATGCATCTTCAGATCCCTGGGGCGGGACGACCCTGGAATGGCAGACCCCATCGCCGCCGCCGCTTCACAATTTTACAGCAGAACCCAAAGTGCTGGATTATCCCTATGATTTTACCGGGGTTGTTGAAAAATATTCAAAAAAGGATAAAGGTGAATAGATGTCCTCCCAATCAGATGAATCCGGCAAAAAGCTTGGCATGTGGCTTTTCCTGTATACGGAAATCATCCTGTTCGGCGGTTTGTTTGTCCTGTATGCGGTCTATTTTTCAAAATATACCGCCGACTTTATCGAGGGCGGCAAAGAGCTGAACCGGATATTTGGTCTGGTCAATACCCTTATTTTATTAATATCCAGTTTTGCCGTGGCAGCGGCCATAACGGCTGTTCAGAAAAAACAAAAAGCGTACTCTCTGATCGGCATCGGCACTGCTCTGTTGTGCGGCCTTATATTCTTGATCAATAAATATTTTGAATGGGGCCATAAGATCCACAACGGGATTTATCCCAATTCGGAAAAACTTGTTGACGGCCCTGAAGGGTTGAATCAGTTTTTCGGGCTCTATTACGTGATCACAGGCCTGCACGGGATTCACATCATTATCGGTATGACGCTGTTGTTATTCAGCATGATCTTTGTCATGAAAAACAAGATCACCCATGATCGATTTGCCCTGCTTGAGAATTCAGGTCTGTACTGGCATCTTGTGGATTTGATCTGGATATTTATTTTTCCGCTGTTTTACCTGGTGATATAATAAAAGGGTTGGGAGGAATTTGATATGGAAAATAATCACGAACCGCATATTTTTGAATACAAAACCCTGCTTTATGTCCTGCTTGCTCTGTTTGTTCTGACAGGTATAACCGTGGGTGTCTCCTATATTGATCTTGGCAAACTCAATGTCTGGATTGCATTGGGGATTGCATCCATCAAGGCAACATGCGTGCTCTTGATTTTTATGCACATGAAGTATGAGGGAAAGGTTCTGGCCTGGTCATTTTTAGGAACTGTTTTTTTTCTGGGTATTATGATCAGTTTTACATTCTGGGATGTTGCATTCAGATGAGGTTAAAAAATGAATGATATTGTAAATCCAGTCACACTGGTTGACCAGTCTTTTTATTTTATTATAGGATTTTCGTTTGTCTTCCTGTTTGCCATCACCCTTGTCATGATATATTTTGTCATCCGTTACAGGCGCAGCAAACACAGGACACCGGCAGACATCCGGGGCAATCTTCTGCTGGAGTCGGTCTGGGTGATTCTGCCCACCATTATTGCACTGTCCATGTTTGTTTCAGGCTGGAAGTCCTATACCGGACTGAGAACAGTGCCGGAGGGGGCCATTGAAATCGAAGTGGTGGCCCAGTCATTTGTATGGCTGTTTTACTATCCCAATGAGAAAGAGACGGAAAACGAACTGGTTGTACCGGTGAACACTCCCATAAAACTCAATATTACATCGGAAGATGTGATCCACAGTCTTTTTATTCCCGCTTTCCGGGTAAAGGTGGATGCTGTCAGCGGAATTGAAACCTATGCATGGTTTCTGCCGGAAAAGATTGGGGAGTACTTTTTTCAGTGCACGGAGTTTTGCGGTACGGGACACGCCGATATGACCGGTGTGGTAAAAGTAGTCACGCAGGAAAAATACGATGAATGGGTGAACCAGGAAGATGATGAATGGTAATAAACAGAGCCTGTCTTTATCAGGAGTGACAGCACCGTTCCAGGGGCTTGGCGCCTGGGTGGAATTGTGCAAAATTCACTTGTGCCTTTACATTGGCCTTTCCGCAATATTCGGACACGTGGCCGCAGCCGGCGGTTTCAGCGGCCACTCTTTGGCAGTTGGTTTCTTTGTTTTCATGCTTGCGACAGGTGCGGCCGTCTTAAACAATATTCAGGACCGGAAGTATGACCGGTTTTTTATCAGAACCTGTCACCGCACTCTTGCATCCGGCCGGGTGAACCCGGGGCGTGCGTTGCTGTTGTCCTGCATCTTGATTGTGGGCGGGCTTTCGGGCCTTTGGCTCACAGCCGGTGGTATGGCCCCGGTTTTTGGGGGCACAGCGCTCCTGTGTTACAATGCCGTGTATACGCCCATGAAAAAAAAGACATTGCTGGCAGTTATTCCCGGAAGCTTGTGCGGGATGATTGTTCCTGTAATCGGCTGGACAGCCGCCGGCGGCGCCATATCTGATCCTGTTATCCATGTGATTATGATCGTTTTCGGTCTGTGGCAGATATCCCACTATTTTATTATTCTGCTGAAGACCGGCCAGCAGAGGAAACTCCTTAAAGGGGCCGGGCAATATCCGAATTTTTTTGATCTTTTCTCCATCAGGGAGGTTAAAATCCAGACACTGATCTGGACCAGCCTTTATTCTCTGGCCCTGCTGCTGTTTGTGGTTTTAAACAGTCACAACCATCTGTTTCTTTATTTTGGCGTGATGATCAATGCCTGGGCCACCCTGGTTCTTATCTTCTGGCTGGTTTGCCAAAAAAGAATGTATGCAACACTGGCCTTTGCAGCCATTAACCTGTCCATTCTGTTATTCATCGGTACCGGAATTTCCAGTACTCTTGTTTTATAGAGGCATTCTCAAAAAATCATGTTGTATTTTTTTGTGTGCTGGTCAATGAAAATGTCCCTGCCGGATCCTGCGCGGTAATATCTGTAACGGATTTCATTTTTTTTATGATAGTTTTGATGATAATCCTCTGCGGCATAGAATTCTTCAGCCTTTAATACTTGGGTGACAACAGGCCGTTCAAACTGCCCTGATCCATCGATTTTCCTTATAACATCCAGTACAATACTTTTCTGGTCTAAATCATGATAGAAAACCGCAGATCGGTACTGTGTCCCACGGTCCATAAACGATCCACCATCATCGCCGGGGTCAATCTGCCGGAAAAAAATCTGTAACAGATCCGTGTAAGAGACAATGTCCGGGTCATAGGTAATACGAACTCCCTCATAGTGTCCGGTTGTTCCGGAACAAACCTGTTCATAGGTAGGATGCTCCACATGCCCGCCGGTATACCCGGATTCTATGCTGAGGATTCCTTTTGTTCCGTCAAATGCGGATGCGGTACACCAGAAGCAGCCGCCTGCAAAAGTGGCAATATATTTTTTTTTATCTGTTTTTTCCATGGCACTCTCCTATACAAATTTCGTTATAGGGTCAAAATATAGAAACTAAAAATGCATTTTTTATGCCATGGGGAATTAAATAAGTTAATGGGTTGCCTACAAAGATTTTTCAGCGCGGATAATGGCCACAAGGCCTGTATGAAGCGTTCTGATAATGTTTGATTCAGAGATTCCTAAACGCTGCCGATTACTGATATCAAAAACCGCTTTTTGAACAGCTGTTTTTTCCCCGTCGGTTCCGCGGATTTGAAGATGGTGCTGTTTAGCAAGCGAGGAGAGCAGATCCCTTCTCTTCTCAAGTTTTTCAAGGCGGATATGAACACCGGCCCGCATGGTTGTACCGATGTTGGTGGGACAGGATGTTAAAAATCCTTTGTCAGGGTCCCATGCAAAATCAAGCTGGCGGCTCAATGATTCGATTGCCCTTCCAACACGCCTGAACACGCCGGCCAGGCTGGCGGATCGTTCCATGCTGATAATTCGTAAATGATCCTCTTCATTTAGCCATAAGATAAACCGGCGGTCATCTGAATGAAAAACACCCCGGCCCTTTGGAAAATCGGTGTTCAGCCCTGCCGCATCCTGGAAGCGGTCTCCAATGCTGAAAACAAGTTTGCCTTTCTTGAGCTGAGACAGGAGTGTTGCATCCGTTTTTTCAAAGGAGTGGTAGGATCCTGAAAGATCTTTGGGAAGGGCTTTCACGGCTGAAGCAACTCTTTTTTCAAGTTCCCGGCGTTCTCTAAGAGGCATGTGGCATGGAAAGCTAAACCCTTTCAGATTCCGGGCAAGTCTGATCCGGCTCGATAGAATAAAGCGGCCCTCGGGATCAGGGTCGGTCAGTTCCGGGAGCTTGAAATCGGGTTCAACCCTGTGGCGTGCCTTTTGGTGATAATCAAGAATAATGGGGTCAAGCAATGGTGCAAAAATACGATAGGTCTCTTCATCCCCGGCATAAATACCGATGGACGAATCCGGGTTTTCGATGCCGGACCGAACCGCCTGTTGAAGTGTAAATCCCGATGGGGTGCTGCAATCTTGCAGTTGGCGGAAAAGTTCTTTGGTTAAATGCTTTTTAACCAGGGAACGCGAGGGTTGTAAACGTTCAAAAAGATTAGCTTCCATATCTGGAGGATTGGGACGATATGCCCCTGGCCAGTTTGGTCTGTATTTTGTCCAGAATCATACAGCCGGTATGGCATTTGGGTAGTTCAGAGTTGTTTTCACAATTGCTACAGGGGCTTTTTGTAAGGTATCCGATTTCAAAATCAAACCGATCTCTGTTTATTGTATTTTCCATGTTTCCATTTGTACTGAATGTTAATAATAAAAGTCACCTTTAATAACTGCCTTTTGTTTCGGTTTCTGCTCTTTGAATCCAAACAAATTGTATTTTTAGAGGCGCCTTAAAGGTCATATATATCAATTGCCGATGGAATCGTCAATCATAGCATCTGTCCAATTGTTTGCCGACCGGGTTGCACACGTTTTTCTCGTCTTTTTGAACGATTGACTTCTCATTATTAAAGGCCGGATGTGAAATATCTGTGTTAAGGCTTGATTTTTAAGGCAAATATGAGAAAATAAGAAATACTCATCTGAATATAATTATTTTTCGCAAATTAATTTTTTGAATCACCTGTTGTTATCGAGACCGCTGTTCGTTTTTTAACTGAAATTACGATAATCCAAAATAAATATATCCATCATTTTTTAAGGGGGCGTATCCATGTTAAATCGTATCAGTATCAAAGGCCGGATGTACCTGATTATTGCTTCTATTCTCGTTCTTTTTATTCTGATGATCGGGTTTGCGTTTGACAGCAGTAACAAAACAAAGCTGATGGCCATTGATAAAATGGGACAGGCGTTGCTTGAGGCCCAGAAAGAGAAAATTAAAGTTGCGACGCATTCCATGGCCGTGGCGATTTCCAATATGATTAAAAAAGTTAAAACTGAAGAAGGTAAGATTGAAATTATTAGAAAGGAATTGAAAGGTATCCGTTATGAGAAGGACAGTTCAGGGTATTTTTTTGTTGCCAGAAATACCACAATGATTTCCCATATTAAAGATAGCCTTTTGGGGAAAGATTTAAAGGACCTGAAGGACAAAAATGGGGTATTCATGATAAAGGAATTGTCACAGCAGGCAAAAAACAGCGGATTCGTTACTTATATCTGGGATAAACCCGGAAAAGGAGATACTCTCAAATTAAGCTATGCCGAGATGATTCCGGGTACGGATTTCTGGATCGGTACCGGGGTCTATATCGATAATATTGATGCGGCAAAACTTGCGGTCAGTGATGATATCAGCAGTGTAACCAAATCGTTGATCATAAAAATGACTTTGATTGCCGGCCTTGTTTTTGCCGCCATTGTTGTGTTGTGCATGGTGATCGTGTTGGGTATTGGCACCTCTTTAAACGAGATGATCATCAATTTTGAAGATGTTGCCAAAGGCGAGGGGGATCTGACCAAACGAATTGCCATCAAGTCAAAAGATGAACTGGCAACACTGAGTGACCTGTTCAATCTGTTCATGGAAAAGCTGCAGGGAATCATCAAACAATTGTCCGGTCAGTCTTCGGATATGGATCATTCGTCATCAGAACTTGTGGCCGTGGCGGGAAACCTGACAGAAAATGCGAATATCACATCGGATATGGCATCCAAGGTGACCACGGCATCCGGAGACATGAGCCAGAATCTTTCTTCTGTTGCCGCAGCAATGGAGGAGTCCTCTACCAATGCCACCATGGTGGCATCGGCAGCAGAGGAGATGAACTCAACCATCAATGAAATAGCTCAAAATGCTGAAAAGGCCAGGACCATATCTGAAAATGCTGCAGCCAAAACATCGGATGCCGAAGGCAGTATGTCTATATTGAATAAGGCCGCAAAATCCATTGGGAAAGTGACGGACACCATTGCGGAGATTTCGGATCAGACCAATCTTTTAGCGCTCAATGCCACCATTGAGGCCGCCCGCGCCGGTGATGCCGGAAAAGGGTTCGCCGTTGTCGCCAATGAGATCAAGGAACTGGCCAACCAGACCGTAGCCGCCACCCAGGATATCCGAGAACAGATTGATAATGTTCAGAACAATACCGATGCCACAGTGGATTCAATAAAAGAGGTGTCCGGTGTTATACGAGATGTTAATGATATTGTATCGACGATTGCTGCGGCTGTAACGCAGCAGTCGGCAGCGACCCAGGAGATTGTCAGCAATATTGCCAGCCTTTCCGAAGGCATACAGGAGGCCAATGAAAATGTGACACAGGGCTCCCAGGCTGCTGAATCTATTTCCAGCGATATTGGCGGGGTTAACGACGCCACAGACCAGATGAAAGATAATTCTGATCTGGTGATGCAAAGTGCCGATTCCATGAGCAAAATGGCCGAGGAAATGGAAAAAATAGTCCAGTCATTTAAGGTGTAACACAGGGGCGGTCTCCCTGCTGGTTTGAGAATCTTTTATCTTGTCTGATGCCAGAACAAATGATAAGGGAAATAGATTATTCAAATGATAAAGGACAGGAGCGTGGAATTTAGTGGCTGAATCAAGATTTGCAGAACTGAAGGAAAAGGAAAAGGAAGCCAGAAAACAGATTGTCGTTGAGTCGGCGTTGGCGCTGTTTGCCAAAAAACCCTTTTATGAAGTGGGAATGCGCGAAGTCGCAGAAGAAGCGGGCATATCGCCGGCTACCATCTATCGATATTTTCCAAGCCAGGAGGAATTGTTCAACGAGGCGTTTATCCAGGAAATCTCCTTTGCCAGTAAAGAGTTTAAGTCTATGGTGAAAAAGGATAAACCGGCCAGTATCGAAGAATTTGGCATAAAGTTTGTGGATCATCTGATAGAAAATGAATCCACATTCCAGATGATGACCTATTTAATGTTAAAAGATAATCTGGCCAACCCCGTTATGGGAAAATTTGACTCGGTGACCAAGATATTTTTTGATATGTTTGAGCAATTACTGGTCATGCATGGGGTGAAAAATGAGAATGCAAGGCTGTATGCCCATTCATTTATCGCTTCTTTGGCCGGTATTCTGATGACCTTTCGAAATTTCCCCTTAAAAAACAAAAAAGCTACCAAGAATCATATTATCAAGCTGATCCAGATTACCGCAGCCCTCTACTCCGATCAGTTAATCAGTCAATAAGAGGTTCGTCAACCACAGTGGATAATTAAAGACGCAGGTTTTTAATTATTCATTTACAAATGTATCGCTGTTCCCTAAAAAAACCGAGAATATCTGTCCTTCGTTCCTGTCTTGACAGCATATCTGTCGATACTATATTAAATACGATTCAATAATTAATCGAACCAGAGCAATAGTTTTGTGAAACAAAAAAGGATATTCACGGTAAGATGAATGAAGATCTAAGCGCAGCAATAGAAAAAAACCACCTGCTGATCAGCAGCATTAGAAATGAGATATCAAAGGAACTTGTGGGGCAGGAGAAACTGGTGGACAGCCTTTTAACCGGCCTTTTAACCGGTGGGCACGTTCTGATAGAAGGCGTGCCTGGTCTTGCAAAAACCAGTGCGGTCAAAGCGTTGGCAGCATCGGTGGCAGCACAGTTCAAACGGATTCAGTTCACACCGGACCTTTTACCGGCGGATTTGACCGGAACCGAAATTTATAGGCCAAAGACAGGCGATTTTGTGACCCGCCAGGGACCTTTGTTCAACAATATCATTCTGGCCGATGAGATCAACCGGGCGCCCTCCAAGGTCCAGTCCGCACTTTTAGAGGCCATGGAAGAAAAACAGGTCACCATTGGTGATGAAACCTTTTTGCTGCCCACTCCCTTTCTGGTTCTGGCCACCCAGAATCCCATAGAGCAGGAGGGTACCTATCCCTTGCCTGAAGCGCAGGTGGATCGTTTTATGCTCAAGGTTTTGATCGACTATCCGGACAAAGCCCAGGAACTTGAAATCCTGAAAAAAAACAGTTTCCAGGAAACTCAAGATATTGCACCGGTGATCGATTGTGCACAATTATCCCAGATGGGCAATGTGCTCGACGAAATTTATGTGGATGAAAAGCTTAAGGAGTATATGGTTGACCTGGTTTTTGCCACCCGTCAGAGCGAAGAATATGGGATGGATGTGGCCCGGTATATTGAGTTCGGAGCCAGTCCCAGAGCCACTATTTTTCTTGCCAAAGCAGCCAGGGTCAAGGCCTTCCTGTCGGGACGGGCCTATATCACGCCCCAGGACATTAAACTGGTTGGCCCGGATGTACTGCGCCACAGGATCATTCTAAGTTTTGAAGCGGAAGCCGAAGATGTGACCTGTGAAGATATTATCAAAGAATTGTTTGATTCCGTACAGGTGCCGTAGAGTTTAGGATGATACCAGCCCAGATCATCAAAAAGATTAAACGCATTTACATCAAGTCCAGCCGGACTGTTAACAGCATTATGGCCGGACAGTACAAATCGGTATTTAAAGGATCGGGTATCGAGTTTGAAGAGGTGCGGGAATACTGCCCTGGTGATGATGTTAAATCAATCGACTGGAAGGTTTCGGCACGGCTCGGCAGACCCTTTGTCAAACTCTATACCGAAGAGCGGGAACGCATTGTAATGCTGTTGATCGATATGAGCGCATCCCTGAATTTCGGCACCCATTTTGGCACGAAACTGGAGCGGGCGGCTGAGGTGGCTTCGGTGCTGGCCTTTAATGCAACCAAAAACAATGATAAGATTGGTGTGCTTTTTTTTACAGATCAAGTGGAAAAGTATATTCCGCCCAAAAAGGGATCCAGCCATGTCTGGCGGGTAATTAAGGAGATCTTCACCTTCTCTCCCAAGGGCCGGAAAACCAATATATCATCGGCCCTGGATTATCTGGCCAAAATTTTAAAAAAAAGATCCTTTGTATTTGTTCTATCCGATTTTATGGATAAAAAATATCTCAAAAGCCTTAGAACCATACGGCAAAAACATGAGGTCATCGGTGTGATGATCCATGATCCCGGAGAAGACCGGCTTCCGGCAAAAGGGGTGATCCAGTATCGTGATTTTGAGACCGGCATCTGTCTTGTCTTTGATGCTTTCGATAAAAGAACAAGACAGCATTATTTAAAAATCCGCCAATCCGATCGCCGGCAAACTCTGGATATTTTTTCAAAAGCAAGAAGTGATGTGATTGAACTTGAGACAGACGCGTCTGTTTCAGATACCCTGACCCGGTATTTCAGACAACGGGAGATGCGAATAAGATAATGCAGGATATCCATGACATTCGACTCCCGGTTCCCATTGGGATGGATCCTGTGATCCTGTGGGTTCTTTTAGGGATTGTCCTTGCGATTATAGTGATCGGATTGATTATTGTGCTGGTCCGTAAATGGTTAAAACAAAAAGCAGCGTCACCCCCGGTGCTGCCAATGCCCACTGCGCTGCCGCCCTATCAGATTGCCATGAAGTGTTTAGACGATCTGTTATTAAAACATCCTGCGGATCCCAGACTATTCTATTTTGAGCTGAGCATGGTACTGCGGCAATATCTGGATGCACGTTTTGGTTGTCACACCAAAGAGATGACATCTCAACAGTTCGTCAAAATCCTGCCCGGAATGGGTTTGGAAAGAACAATCCAGCAGGAGATCAGCCATTTGATAAAAACAAGTGAGCCTATCAAATATGGCGGGTTGGTACCCGATTCTCAGGAGGTGAAAAACGATATCAAGCAGGTTAAAACCTGGGTGGCCCAAATCGAAAACCAAATCGAAAACCAGCGTAACAAAGAGAAGCGTGAAACCAGGGAGGATACCTGATGTTTCATCTGGCCTCTCCCCATTTTTTATGGCTGCTGCCGGTGTTGGCTGCGTTTGTCTTCTGGCGAACGAAACACAAAAGAGCCGGCCAGATCAGGGCCGCGCAGATAAAACACCTTGAAGAAATTCCCAAAACACTTTCTGCCAGGCTGTCAGGGGGACTTTTTTTGTTGAAAATAGCCGGGCTTGTTTTGTTGATTTTTGCCCTGGCCAGGCCCCAGTGGGGAGATAAAAAGGTCAATGTCAAGACTGAGGGCATCAATATTATTCTGGCGCTTGATTTGTCAGAATCCATGCGGGCACTGGATTTTAGAAAGGACAAGCAGATTGTTACACGGCTTGAAGCCGTAAAACATGTTGTCTCCGATTTTATCCTGGAGCGGGAGGGGGACCGTGTCGGCATGGTGGTATTCGGCTCAAATGCCTTTACCCAGTTACCGTTGACCCGGGACTATAACACCATCTCATTTATCCTGGACAGGCTTCAAATCGGTGCCGCAGGACCCAAGACCGCGATTGGGGATGCCATCGGCATATCTTTGAAACGTCTTGCAGACATTGAAAGCAAAACAAATATTATCATCCTTTTAACAGACGGTAAAAGTAATTCCGGTGAATTGTCCTGGCAGGAAGCCGTACAGATTGCCGCTCATAAAAAGGTCAAGATTTATACCATTGGCGTGGGCACCAAAGGCCAGGCCCCGTTCCTTGTCGATGGCCTGTTCGGGCAGCAGTATGTCTACCGAAAAGTGGATGTGGATCTGGATGCTTTAAAGACCATTGCAGACATGACCGGAGGCAGTTTTTTTGAAGCTGCGGATATGGAGGGGCTGAAAGCAATTTACCAGATGATCGACCGACTGGAAAAAACAAAGGTCGATGTCAGAAAATGGGTGGAGTATAAAGAGATGTACCAGCCGTTTGCATCTGCGGGGCTCATATTGTATTTTTTATATTTATTGTTAACCAATACACGATTTTTGAGGATTCCGTAAGTGAAGTTCTCCCATCCATATCTGCTCAACCTTTTATGGTTCTTTCTGGTGGCCTTCGGCATCATTACCTATGGGATGCATCAGCGCAAAAAGATTATGAACGCCTTTATCCACAATAACATGATGGATCTTGTGGTTCCCGGGTACAGCCCGGGAAGGCGATGGGCAAAGAGTTGTCTGATCCTTTTTGCATCCATCCTTTGTATCGTGGCACTGGCCGGACCTCTGGCCGGGTTTCGCTGGGAAAAAGTTGAACAAAAGGGTGTGGATATCATGATTGCCCTGGATTGTTCAAACAGTATGCTGGCGCAGGATATTAAACCGGACCGTCTGTCCCGGGCCAAGCATGAAATCATTGACCTGCTGCGCAAAATGAAGTCTGACCGCGCCGGCCTTGTC
This sequence comes from uncultured Desulfobacula sp., assembly GCA_964562385.1. Taxonomy (GTDB): domain Bacteria; phylum Desulfobacterota; class Desulfobacteria; order Desulfobacterales; family Desulfobacteraceae; genus Desulfobacula. Next base: position 10,462 of record CAZLTD010000039.1, on the reverse strand, counting down.
GCCTTTGCCGGGCGTGCCATTTTACAGTGCCCGTTGACGCTTGATTATGATGCATTCCACGTGTTCTTGAATGTGCTTGAACCCGGATATCTGCCTGTGGGCGGCACCAATCTTTATGAGGCTGTCCAAACGGCCTTTGACGGGTTTGAAAAAGATTCCATTACAGACAAGGCGATCATTTTGATCACGGACGGCGAGAATACCACCGGCGATGTTGAAGCAATTGCAAAAGATATGGCCACCCAGGGGGTGAAAATATTTGCCATTGGCGTGGGGGATCCTGACGGGGCCCCGATCCCTGATAAAAACGGTGGATTTAAAAAAGACGCTGCCGGCGGTATTGTGATGTCAAAGGTGGATGAAACCGTGCTGAAAAAAATAGCTTCCATGACCGGCGGTGCCTATGTTCGCTCGGTTGCCGGGGATATGGATCTTGACCTGATTTATGAAGATAAAATAGTGGGAACCATGGAGCGCAAAGAGCTGGCGCAAGGCCGAAAAAAAGTATGGGAGAATCGTTTCCAATGGCTTCTTTTACCCGGCATCATCCTTTTGCTCATTGAGTTTATTGTGACATCATCAAAATCGTTCAAGACAGTGGGACTGTTTTTTATTGTCTGCCTTATCGGTCTTGGACAGCCCTATGGCAACACAGCCCAGGCCGGTGTGTCATCGGATGTGAAAAAGGGGATTCAGGCGTTTGAACAGGGTAAGTTCGAAGAGGCCAAAAAGCATTTCATTGATGCACAGCTTAAACATCCGGATGATGAAAAACTATATTACAACATTGGTACGGCCGCATATATGAACAAAGAGTATGATATTGCAGAGGACAATTTCAGACAGGCAGCCGGCACCAAGGATGCCACGCTGAAACAAAAGGCCCTATATAATCTTGCCAATACGCAGTATCGCATGGGAAAATTCGATGATGCCATCAAAGGATATGAGGATTTACTCAAAGAATTCCCCGATGATGTTCAGGCAAAAGAAAATCTGGAGTTTGTTCAGAACAAGAAAAAACAACAAGAGCAGCAGCCCCGGGATAAAAAGTCTTCACCGCAAAACGATTCGCCCAAAGATCAAAAAGAGAACAAAGAGAATCAAAATCAGGAACCACAGGATAGCAGCGGGCAGCAGAATCAGGCTTCAGGAGGCAAGTCCGGACAACCGCCTCAAGATAAACAAAAGCCCGGTCAGCCGCCTCAAGCGGGCAAAGAGAAAAAACAGGATCCAGGAAAGGAAAGTCAAACCAGAAATCAGCAGAACCCGAATCCGGATCAGGCCCGGCAGGAAGCACAGCCAAACCAGGGTGAAGAAAGGTCTGCCGACAAACAGGCCAAACCCGCCGGGAATGTGCAGCACCTGGATCAAAAACTGAACCGGCTTGAGGACAAACCGGGACAGGCGATGATGCCGCAGGTCCACAAACGCACCATAGAAAAAGACTGGTAAGGCTTATGAGACATTGGATGACGAATTATATGAAAATTGTTGCAGGGCAAAAAAAATTTTTTCGCGATTTGTTAAAAAATATCCATCAAAAACTGTCAGGCTTACCCATGGCGCTTATCGCAGTTGTCCTGATCGGCTGGGGGGGCTTTGTGCCCTGTGATGCATATGGGCTTGAAGCGATGGCGGTTGTCGATAAAAATCAAATTTCCCGGGATGATTCCCTGTTTTTGCGCCTGGAGGTTACAGGATCAAAGGCTCAGGCCGATATGTCTGTAATACAGGACTTTAAAGTGGTGCCACGGGGCTCTTCATCGCTCACAAGTATTATCAATGGAAAGTTTGAGAAAAAAATAACCTATCAATACATCCTGATGCCGCTGCGCGAAGGGGATCTGGTTATCCCCCCCATCACGGTGACTGAAAAAGGCAAGACCGCGGTCACACAATTGATACGGATAAAGGTGGCAAAAGTGTTGGAAGATCCGGACGCTGCAAAGGCCATTTTTGCAAAATCCACCATAACAAAAACCCAACTGGTTGAAGGCCAGCATGCGGTTTATTCGTTGTCGTTTTTTACATCCAGGCGACTGGCCGGTGTCGGCTTTCAAACGCCTCCGGATTTTAAAGGCCTGTCTGTCAAAACGTTTGAAAAAGAGACCAGCACGACCCAACAGATCAATGGGGTTCCGTTTCAGGTCACCCGGGTGGATTATTTAATTGTGCCGACACAAAAAGGGACATTCACCATTGATCCGGCCGTGCTGGTGGCCAAACTGATTGTCAAAAGCAATCAGACACCACAGTTTGATTCATTTTTTAATGACTCGTTTTTTTCAAACCGTCAGACCAGGCCGGTCAAAGTGGTATCAAATCCTGTAACGATTACGGTATCCGCGCTACCTGAATATAAAGCAGATCAGAGGTTCTCAGGCCTGATAGGGCAATTTGATATTGAAACCACTGTGGATCACAACAGACTGACGGCAGGTGAATCATTGACATTGTCCATTAAAATTTCAGGAACCGGCAATATTATGGATGCCGGCCCGCCCGCCATGGATCTGCCTGCTGAAAGTTTTAAAACCTATGATGATAATCCTGCTGAGTCCATCCATCTAACACCGCAAGGGTATGAAGGGCATAAGCTTTTTAAGCGGGCTATTGTACCGGTAAAACCCGGAAAGTTCACGCTGCCAGGGGTGTCGCTGACCTTTTTTGATGTGGATCAGGGCAGATACCGCACCATTTTAACCCAACCGATTGCCCTGGATGTGGTGCCGTCACAAAAGATACAGACAGCCCGGGCGCCGGCAGGGGACGGCCCTGCAACGGATCCGGCAAAGCAGACGGTGGCTATTGTTAATAAAGATATTCTTCAGATCAAAGAGGGGCTTCATGTGCTGGAAAATTATCAGCCAATGAACCCGATGGTCTTTATATTGGCGTTGCTGGCACCCGCCGGCCTGTTTTTTTTCGTGAAACTGGCCTTAGGGTTGAATCAAAAAGAGATGTCGTTTCAAAAACAGATGCGGCAAAAGGCTCGGTCCCACTTGAAACAGGCAGAAAAAACCGATGTCAAAGATGACTCTTTTTTAGGACATGTTTATTCAGCCATCGTAGCGGTGATCTATTCCAAGGCGGATAAAAAGGGGGAAAACATCACTTTGGAAGAGGCCAGGACAATCCTGCAGCAGACAGATACCGATCCTGTGCAAATCAAGAAAGTTGCCGGTCTGCTTGCCACCATAGAATCGGCAAGATTCGGCAATAAGAAAATTGATGATGCCGCGGCCCGTGATGTTTTAAAGCAGGCCCGCACTCTTTTTAAAGTACTTTGTATTGCGCTGATTGTTTTTGGATACGCTGCCATGTCACCGCCGCCTGTTTCGGCAAGTTCGTCTGAATTGTATTTTGAAGCGGTTAAAAGTTATCAACAGGGCGCATTTGAAGATGCGGCCATAAAATTTGAGAAGGTCGCCAAAACGCCCATCAACAATCCCCATCTTTTTTATAATATCGGCAACGCCTATTTGAAATCCGGCGATATCGGCCGTGCGGTCCTCTGGTATGAGCGTGCCCGGCGCCTGGCCCCCAACGATCCTGATTTGAACTTTAACCTGGCATTTGCCAACAGCCGGGTAAAAGATAAAAAAGAGGACACCGTGAACTTGATGGATATCGTTTTTTTCTGGGACACCCTTGTGGGGGTGAAGTCTCTCCAGATTGCCGCCATCCTTTTATCGGCTGCCTTTTTTACCTGGGCCGGATTCAGGACCATAAAACGTCAGCCCGTCTTTTCAGGGACCGGGATGTTTTTGTTTGCCCTGTTCATAGTGATCTCAGCCATTGGCGGTATCGGGATGATCAAACAGTCAAGCAGCCGGTATGCTGTTGTTGTGGCGGAACAGGCCTATATCCGTTCCGGGATGGCATCGGGTGCCACCCGTCTTTTTTCACTTCATGCCGGCACCCGGGTGAAGGTGGATGAAGTCCGGGGACAATATCTGAAGATACAATTTTCAAAGGATAAAGTGGGATGGGTAAAGGCCACCCAGGCCGAGATTATTTAACCCTTATAACGATGACGAACTCACTTAAAAATAAGTGACCCACACCAGCCTGACAATTGTTAAAAATACAATGGTTAAGAAGATTGGGCGAATAAATTTTGCCCCTTTTTTGATGGCAAGGCTGGACCCCATCCTAGCACCGATCACCTGACCTGCGGCCATGCACAGCCCCACGGAGTACAATACATTCCCCCCGATGATAAAAACAGTCAGTGCCACAATATTGCTGGTGAAATTCATGATTCGTGTAATGCCCGAGGCTTTTTTCATATCAAGGCCTGTAAAAAACAGAATGGCGGCGGTCCAGAAGGAACCTGTGCCGGGACCGAAAAAACCGTCATAAAACCCAAGGCCAAGCCCGAAAACAAGATAAAAAATATGATTTGGGATTCTTGCCTCTCCGGTACCGGTATCCAGGTTTTTGGTAAAAAGCGTATAGAAAAAGACAAAAAGCAGGAGCACCGGGACCAGATGCTCAATAAATCCAGCCTCCATCTGCTGGATTGCCCAGGCGCCAAGGACGGCACCCATCAGTGTGAAACAGACCCCGGACAGACTTTCGTCAAATGTTACAACGCCCTTTTTTATATAATTATAGGAAGCCGACAGGGTCCCGAAACCGCCCTGAAGCTTGTTTGTCCCAAGCGCGATCTGGGGCGGCAGCCCAACGCTGAAAAGGACGGGCAGGGCAATCAGTCCGCCGCCGCCGGCAATGGAATCCACAAACCCGGCACAAAGGCCGGTCATAAAAAGCAGGGCATAGGTTGGAACGGTCAGGTCAAGAGGCATTGGAATTTCCTTTGAAAGCCATAAATCTGTCATTTGTTTTGGCAAATTAGTTTCATAACAGGGTGACATGTTCTTGTAAACCGTAATATGATAAAGGCCTTCTCTATTCATTTCCTTTTACGCCAATTGCTGCCTTTAACCCCCAAAGCTGAATATTAGTTTTTAAAGGCACCCTGAATGCGAATAAATTGACGAAACCAAATCCAGTTGCTATCACTAATCGTGTTCTTTTTTTAATTTTTAAAAAAGGAGAGTGTCATGGAGAAAAAAGTCCTTGTTCCCGTTGCCCAGGGGACCGAAGAGATGGAAGCCATTACGATCATTGATGTCCTTCGCCGTGCCGGTACAAATGTTGTTGTGGCGTCTGTGGATGAAATCATCATCAAAGCGTCGCAGGGAACCGAATTTAAAGCCGAAGCACTGGTTAAAGACTGTATGGATGACCAGTTCGATCTGATTGTTCTTCCCGGAGGCATCCCGGGGGCCATGAATCTGCGCGATTCAAAAGAGCTTGAAATTCTTCTTAAACGACAGGCTGAGCAGAATAAACTTTACGGGGCTATCTGTGCGTCACCCGCTGTTGTTCTTCACCATCACGGGCTGGTGACACCGGGAAAAGTTACCTGCCACCCAGGATTTGTGGATGCCATTGACAATGGCAATATTCTTGAGTCCAAGGTTGTTGTCGACGGTAATTGTGTCACCAGCAGGGGGGCGGGAACGGCGTGTGATTTTGCCTTGACCCTTGTGGAACTGCTCTATTCTGAAGAAAAGAAACATCAGGTGATGCAGGGGCTTGCCCTGCCAGTGGGTTAAGTGATCTATGATGTTTAGCTGGGAATCGTTTATAGGACGTCATCGGGCTGATATTATTCATCAGTGGCAGGAACGGTTGCGCACCGAGGTATCGGAACATTATACAAAACGATCCGTGGCTGAACTGCGGATGACAACGGGGAATGCATGCGATGCTTTCTGTCAGGCGCTTGCCAATGATGACTACACCCCGATTCATGCGTTTATCAATGATATCACAAAGATTCGCCTGGATGCCGGATTCCCCCTGGCAGATGTCCAAAAAGCATTTGAACTGTTCAGGCAGATTGTCATCCCCATCGTGATAAAAGAGTCGCCTCCCGATCTGTTATGTGAAAATATCGAAGCGATCAACAAGGGGCTGGCATATACCATTCACAGGTTTTCCAACCATTTTCAGGGCATGCATGAAACCTATCTGAAAGAGTATGCAAAGCGCCTGGAAAAGGATGTGGCGGAACGGACTGCGGAATTAAAAGATTCAGAAGAACAGTACCGGAGCCTGGTTGAGGAGATCAGTGACGGATATCTGGTTCTGCATAAACAGGCCATTTCTCTTGTAAATCCGGCATTTTGCCAAATGCACGATATTGAACCGAAAGAAGCGCTTTCCCAATCCTTTTTAGATTATGTCTGTCCTGAAAGCAGGCCTGTCGTCAGCAGTATGATCAAACGGGAAATCACGGATGATGCGGCCCCGGAAGCCTTTGAATATTTGAGAAAGAAAAAGGATGGCACTTGTCTTCCCACTGAAATCAATTTCAAACCATCCCGGTTCAGGGGGCATGAGTATCATCTTTGTATTGTCCGGGATATCACCAAACGGGTGGAAATGGAAAAAAAGAGCCGTGAACTTGAGCGCATGGCGTATATCGGAAAGCTCACCGCCTCTTTGTCTCATGAAATACGCAATCCTTTATCATCGGTGAAAATGAATCTACAGATCCTGGGGAAAAACCATATCTTCCAGGGCAATGATAAAAAACGCCTCGATATTTCAGAACGGGAGATTCAACGTCTTGAAGGAATTTTAAAAGAGTTGCTGGATTTTGCAAAGCCCGTGGCACTCCAGCCGGCCAAAACAGACATTAACCAGATTATTCATGCCTGTGTGGATCTTTTAGAACTCCGGATTCACAAGCAGAATATTCGGTGCGATATTTCCACTGATGAAACCTTGCCCCGGGTTCTGGCCGATCAGGGAAAAGTGGAGCAACTGGTGATCAACCTTTTGTTAAATGCCGTGGAGTCGATAAAGGAATCTGGCAGGATTGTGGTTTCAACCGGGACGAAAGAGGTGGACAATAACCTTTTTGCCTTTATCAGGGTTCAGGATAATGGAAAAGGTATTTCAAAGGAGATGTTTCCCCAGATCTATGAACCCTTTTACACAACCAAAACAACGGGGACCGGGCTGGGACTTGCCAATGTCAAACGGATTGTTGAAGCGCATAAAGGGCATGTCAATGTGGTTGAAAAAAAACCGGGAACGGCATTTGAAATATTGTTACCACTGCATTCTTAACACCTGTTACCGCCATTTGCGATCACAGATTCCTTAGTGCTGCAATCGATCTGCTCTTCGTCCTGATATCCGGGATAGCCGTTTTTATGGGTCTGACACTGTTTTTTAAACGGCGCTAATCATGTGCATTTAAAAAGGGCCTGGCTGCCGGATAAAAAAACAGATGAAAAACTATTTGAATTTTTAGACCGATAAACTATGATACCGGCGAATGTTTGTTTAAAGACAAAGATAAAAATTAACAATGATACATAAAGGGGAAAAGGCAATGACAATGAAAAAGCGGGTGGTAATGGTGGCTGTTTTATCCATCCTTATGGTTGCTGGCCTTATGCTTGCCGGCTGCAGCAAGCTTAGCCGTGATAATTTTGACAAGGTGAAAGTCGGTATGGATTACAGCGAAGTTGTCTCCATTATAGGCCAGCCAGACAAATGTGACGCTGCAATGGGTACCAAAAACTGTGTCTGGGGAAATGATACTAAAAATATCACTGTAAAATTTATTGCCGACAAAGTCGCTATCCCGACAATGAAAGGGTTATAAACCATGCAGTTTATCGTAAGAGGATTGGACGGAACTGATGAAAATGCCCTGGATCGCCGTATGGCGGCACGGGAAAATCACCTGGCCATGGCCAAAAGAATGTACCAAAAAAAGAGCTGGCTTTATGCTGCCGCGATTCTCAGCGATGACGGGAAAATGATCGGTTCCGTTATTATCTGCGATTTTGAATCAAAAGAGCAGATGAAAGAGAAATGGCTGGACCACGAGCCGTACATCCTGGGAAATGTCTGGGAAAAAGTCGAAATCACGCGCGCCCAGGTGGCGCCTCTTCAGGATCTTTAAATCCTGACCCGGAAATACGGCAAAAGTGAAAAGCCAAGTTTAAAACACTTTACCAAACGCCTGAGGCCGGGAACTTAAATGAAGTTTCCAGCCTCAGGGTCGTCTGAACCACTGCTTAATGAACAAGGCATGTTTGTCTAACCGGCCTGCCTATCCGGGTGGATCACAGACTTTGCCTGAAGCATCCGGATTCATTGCCGGAGGGAAAGTCAGTTGTTGGTCAGTTCTTTGTGGCAGTCAATGAGGTTGCCGACAACTTCGGGATCTGCCAGGGTGGAGATGTCTCCGAGGCTGTCAAATTCATCCGTTGCAATCTTCCTTAAAATTCTGCGCATAATTTTACCGGAGCGCGTTTTTGGCAATGCCGGTGCAAAATGGATAACATCCGGTGTGGCGATGGGTCCGATCTCTTTTCTGACATGCTGTTTTAGCTCATTGAGCAGATCATCACTGGGTTCGGCACTGACCCTCAGGGTCACAAAGGCATAAATCCCCTGTCCCTTGATCTCATGGGGGAACCCTATTACGGCGGCTTCTGCCACCTCTTTATGGCTGACAAGGGCGCTCTCCACTTCTGCTGTCCCCATCCTGTGGCCTGAGACATTGATAACATCATCCACACGGCCGGTAATCCAGTAGTACCCGTCTTCATCCCTGCGGCACCCGTCTCCGGCAAAATAGTACCCGTCAAACATCTGGAAATAGACCTTTTCGAACCGTTCATGGTTGTTATACACGGTGCGCATTTGACCGGGCCAGGGTTCTTTTAGCACAATAATACCGTCACATGCACCTTCAAGCACCTTGCCCTCTTCGTTCAGCAGCACCGGGTTAACGCCGAAAAAGGGCAGGGTGGCGGAACCGGGTTTCTGGTCAATGGCATAGGGCAGGGGCGTGATCATGATCCCTCCGGTTTCGGTCTGCCACCAGGTGTCCACGATAGGGCATTTTTCTTTGCCCACATATTTGTGATACCATTTCCAGGCTTCAGGATTAATGGGCTCACCTACAGATCCCAACAGCCTTAAGGAGGAGAGATCATATTTTTCAACCCACTCTTCTCCCTGGGCCATCAGGGCCCGGATTGCAGTGGGGGCAGTGTAGAACTGGTTGACCTTCCATTTGTCCACCGTTGCCCAGAAACGACCGGGATCAGGGTAATTGGGGACACCCTCAAACATCAGGCTTGTGGCTCCCTGGGAAAGGGGACCGTAAACAATGTAGCTGTGTCCGGTCACCCAGCCGATATCAGCTGTGCACCAGTAAATATCACCGTCATGATAGTCAAAAACATATTTAAACGTGGTACCGGCATACACCATATAACCACCCACATTGTGCTGTACCCCTTTGGGTTTGCCAGTTGAACCGGAGGTATACAGGATAAATAGGGGATCTTCTGCATCCATCCATTCCACCGGGCAGTCCGCACTCTGGGCATTGGCCTCTTCATGCCACCAGACATCCCTTTCCGCTTTCATGTCCACATCAGACCCGGTGCGTTTTACCACAAAACAGCAGTCCACGCTGTGACCTTTTTTTTCACACAGCGCCATTGCCGTGTCAGCGCTGTCCTTAAGCGGCACTGCCTTGGGGCCCCTCATGACACCGTCAGCCGTGACCAGCACTTTGCAAAAGGAGTCCAGGATGCGGTCGGATAAGGCTTCTGCAGAGAATCCACCAAAAACGATGCTGTGGATTGCACCGATCCTTGCGCAGGCCAGCATGGTAACCGCAAGCTCCGGTATCATGGGCATGTAAATGGCAACACGATCCCCTTTTTGAACCCCTCTCTCCTTTAATGCATTGGCAAACTGGCAGACCTTTTCATGCAGCTTGCGATAGGTGATTTCAAGATCCTCACCTTCAGTGTTGCCCTCCCAGATGAATGCGGTTTGGTCTCCTCTTTTGGCAAGGTGCCGGTCAAGGCAATTATAGGCAATGTTCGTTTTTGCCCCTTTGAACCATTCAATGTAGACGGGCCCTTTTGACATGTGGTAATTGTAGTCGCGCACGGTATCCCATTTCTGTTTCCAGAAAAATTGATCCGCCATCTCAGCCCAGAATATGTCGGGCTGATCAATGGAACGCTGATACATCTGTTTGTATTCATCTATATTTTTTATCCATGCATTGGATCTGAAGTCGTCGGTAGCCCGAAATAGTGTGTCGCTCATGTTTTTTATTTTCCTCCTCACGGCGGTCTGGCCGCTGGTTGTTAAGATCGCATGACAGGACTGCAATAGTTTTTAGGCTAAGCTGCAGGCTCGGTAATGAACTTGGGTGTCTCATCGGTTACCTCTTCTGCAGGTGATTTGGTTATCAGGGCAAGAACAGCGCCCACAAGAAGCAGGACAGCTGCAAGGATATAAGCCATACGGGGGCTGTCCATATAAGCCACGATCATCTGGGAAACCCTGGGGAAGACAAAGCCGCCCACGCCCCAGGCTGAGAACACCA
>CAZLTD010000038.1:0-41670 GCA_964562385.1 uncultured Desulfobacula sp. | reverse complement strand
GGGGTCAAAATTGGGCGCTGACAGGGGGTCATTTTTCGACGCTGATTGACAATGGTGTGGGCAATAAGACCCTGGCCAATTGGAAAACAGTTCTGCATGATTTTTGGAAATGGATTATCAGAAGAGAGAAACGCAGATCAAAGCTTGAAATGCCCGAATTTCCAGAGATAAAATTTGAACTGGAAATGAAAAAAATTGTCAATCTGGAAGATCAACAGGATATAATTGAAGAAGTCAGACGAATTTCTTGGGAAGCCAATCCCAGAATATGGCTGGGTATCCGTTTAATGTCCTGGTATCCTAAAGTTCGACCAGGAGAAATGCTCAACCTCCAGGAAGGACATATTAATTGTAAAGATAATTGGATTGTCTTCCCTCAACCAAAAGAGAAAAAACCCAAATTTATCCACCTGTTACCAGAGCATTCAAAAATCATTCAAGAAATTCAAAGTATGATTCCATCCGCATTACCTGATATGTATTTCTTCAGGCATTTAAAAACGAAATCAGGGGTAAAAGCAGGCGTAAAGTTCGGTCCAAAATATTTTAATATCTGGTGGAAAAAAGCGTGTAAGAATCTTGGAATTTCTGGAGTGTCTGTTTATCCTGGAGTAAAACATTCTACAGTTACGGCGTTGGGAACGATCATGTCACCAGAAGAAATTCAACACGACGTAACCGGTCATGTTTCTGATGCTTTTAAGAGGTATTTTTTACCAGATGTCAACCGGGCTGTTGTTGCAACCCGGAAATTATCTGAAATGCAAGGTGGTCAACATGTGGTCAACATCTCTGACCACAAAAAATCAGCTAAGTAGCTGATTTTATTATATAAAATTGGTGGAGGCGGCGGGAGTTGAACCCGCGTCCGAAAACAATCTACCCTGGCTTCTACATACTTATCTCAAAATTTAAATTTAGCGGGTCTGTCTCCTTTGAGATGGATACGAACCAGTATAGCCTGATAAATTTAACCCTTAAGCGTCAGGCACGCTTAATAGGCTGTCTTGCAATTATGACGTTCTGACCTGAGATCTGCAAGAGGGATTTCAGCAGAACGGAAGCAGCCTTAAGCTGCTACAGCGTAATTATAATCATCTGCGATTATGTTTAAATATTGCCAAGTTTACGAGTTGACAAAACACTCGGTATGCTACCATGAGCTTCAAAATCTCCGTCGAAGCCATTTCGCCCCCAAATTGTAAAAGATCAATCAAAGCTTAAAATACGCACAAAATCAGGAAAAGTCAATATTGACCGCATCGTTTGATGCACAAAAACGATCATTTCATGAACTTGTCGCACGCTGCTGCTTAATAATTGGATTTTTTGCGTTCCCGGTCCAGATCCCTTTTAAGATCTTTCTGTTTGATGCTTTCCCGCTTATCGTATAATTTTTTACCACGGCCAAGGCCGATCTGAACTTTGACCTTATTGTTTTTCATATAGATTTTTAAAGGGACAAGGGTGTACCCTTTTTCTCTGATTTTGCTGGTCAGCTTTTTAATTTCATATTTATGAAGCAAAAGTTTCCGGGTGCGCACAGAATCATGATTGCTGTTATAGGCAAAAGTATAGGGTGAAATATGAAGCTGTCTTAAAAACAGTTCGCCGTTTTTAATATCAGCATAGGCATCTTTGAAACTGACCCGTCCCCCTCGTATGGATTTGACTTCCGTTCCCACAAGTACGATACCTGCTTCAAAATCCGCCACAATATGAAAATTATGGCGCGCCTTTCTGTTGGTGGCGATTACTTTTACAAAATCTTTGCTCATGGCTTATTTGCCTGTCCCGTTTTGCGGCAAGATATCTTTATAATCATGTAAAATCGTTTCCGTAATTTGTTGTACACTGTCCAGGGCCATGATTTTTTTAACAGTTTTTTTAGCCTTTGCCGTGTCAAGATTTCTGATCAGCCGTTTAACTGCCGGGATGGATACCGAGTTCATGGAAAAATCGGTTAATCCCATACCCACCAGAACCGGCAGATTAAAGGGATCGCCTGCCATCTCACCGCACATGATAAGATCGATTTTCTTCTTTTTGGCTGCGTCATAGGTCATTTTAATCATTTTAAGCACCGCCGGATTAAGTGCCTGATACAGGTGGGCAACCTGGCGGTTACGCCGGTCAATGGCCATGGAATACTGGATCAGATCATTGGTGCCGATACTAAAAAAGTCGACATGCTCTGCCAGTTGCTCCGCCATCATTACAGCGGACGGTACCTCGATCATGGCACCCAGGGGGACATCTTTGTTAAAAATCTTATCTTCGCGTTCCAGTTCCAGTATGGCCCGGTTAATCACCTGCTTTACCTGGATTATTTCCTCCACACAGGAAATCATGGGGATTAAAAGCTTGATGTTTCCAAATGCCGCTGCCCTGAAAATCGCTTTAAGCTGCGTTAGAAAGACCTCTTCATTCTCAAGACAGAACCGGACAGCGCGAAGTCCCAGTGACGGATTTGCCTCTTCAACCGATGATAGATACGGGTTGACCTTGTCGCCGTTAATATCCAGGGTCCTGATGGTGACACTGTTGGGTGTCATCAGCTCGACCAGTTCCTTGTATTTGCATAAAAGCTCGTCTTCAGTGGGAAATCTTTTCAAATCCAGATATAAAAATTCTGTTCTGAACAGACCGATCTCGGAGGCGCCGTAATCTTTGGCACCGACAATTTCTTCAACAAGCTCGATATTGGCCATTAAATTTAATGAGACACCGTCCTTTGTTACGGCCGGCAGATGACTTTCCCTTAGAAGCCCGGCTCGGTATGCTTCATATCGTGACAGGCGCTCCTCATAATCAAAAAGTGTATCCTCTTCGGGGTTTATAATCATGGTCCCCGTGGTGCCGTCGACAATCAGGATATCATCATTTTTCACTTCAATGGTGGCTCTGCCGAGCCCAAGTACGGCAGGAATATTTAAAGATTTGGCAACAATACTGGTGTGCGAGTCCTTGCCGCCCCGGTCCGTGACAAAACCTTTTATCCGCTCAAGCTGTATCTGGCTTGCATCTGCGGGAGACAGATCATGGGCAACGATAATGACCCGCTTATTGATGTCTGAAATTTTTATATCCTGGGCACCCACCAGATAGGTCATAATTTTGTCAGACACCTGCACAATATCATTGACCCTGTCCTGCAGATATTTATCGTCTATCTGCTGAAACATCTTTTTAACTTTTCGGGATACTTTCCTCAGTGCCCATTCCGCATTGATTTTCTCATTTGAGATGGTATCGATAGTGGTACCGTAAAGCATTTTATCCTTGAACAGAACCATATGGGTCTCAAGGATGTTGAGATTTTCGCCAAGATCTTCATCAAGCGAATCTATTACTTTGGCGTGATCGTTTTTCGCTTTTGCAACAGCCTGTTTAAACCGGTCGATTTCATTGGACAACATATCATCGCTGACAGGATAACGCTTGATAATATTGACGCCTTCCCTGTCTACAATGTATGCCTTGCCGATACAAATACCGGGTGCACCGCTAATCCCGTTAATAACCAGTTGTCCGGATCTGGAACGATTCATTTTGTTTTATTCTCCAAAACCGTCTTCAAAAAAATCAACGATCTGCTCAAGAATGTTAACATCAGCTTCATCTTCAATTTCCACCAGGACCTGTGTTCCTTTGACAGCGCACAGCGTTAAAATATCGATAACACTTGTGGCATCCACTTTGTTTGCATCAACGCACAGCCAGATGTCTGCCCGGCTGTCTGCCGCTAATTTTGCAATTGTTGAAGCAGGCCTGGCATGCATGCCAAGCTCATTTTTAACAATCGTATTTCGCGCTATTATCCCGCTATTATCCACGTATCATTCTTTCTGTGCAAAAATTTTTTCTTTTCTTTATCTTGTTCCCTTAAAAATGTCAATTCAGAGAAAGTCTTTTATTTGACGATAATCATTTATTATGATAGGCCTTTTATCTCTTGAACAAACTACCATAAACCGGTAAATTTTACCATAAACTATCCTGACAACGGGCTTAAATATAAGTAAGGTAATGGAATAATCAATATGAAAAATTCAATGATGAACGGAAAATATCCTATCAATGATTTTAAATCGGGCGAATCCTGGCGACTGTTTAAAATCATGGGGGAATTTGTAGACGGTATTGACTCCCTGCATAAGCTGGGCCCTGCGGTCTCTATTTTCGGATCAGCCAGAACCCAACAGGACCACCCATACTATAAAAAAGCTGAAGAACTCGCCCAGGCATTTGGTCAAAAAGGATTTTCCATTATTACCGGCGGTGGTGGTGGTATCATGGAAGCCGCCAACAAAGGTGCATCCAGTACTGATGTTGATTCCGTAGGGTTGAATATCACCCTGCCCTTTGAACAAAAGCCCAATCCTTTTGCAACTACCCAGGTTGAATTTAAATATTTTTTCGTCCGCAAGGTGATGTTTTTAAAATATGCTCAAGGGTATATAATCATGCCCGGCGGGTTCGGCACCCTTGATGAATTGTTTGAAACCATTACCCTGATCCAGACCCATAGGATCAGAAGAGTACCGGTCATTTTAGTGGGCAGGGAATACTGGGAAGGACTGCTTGAATGGGTAAAAGATAAATTCATTAAAGAAAAAATGATTTCAAAAGAGGATTTGAATCTGTTTCACGTCCTGGATGATCCCGATAAAATAGTCAAGGTTGTAGAAGATTTTAAAGAGGTTGATTAAACAGGCAGCACCTTACCTGGCAACACCTTTTGAAAAATAAAATGCCGTATGCTCCGGCAATATTTCAATATTAAGGCGTTTCAAAATATCTTTTTTAACGGTTTCCATATTGGCGAATCCAGCTTCTGAATAGACTGATTTACAAAACATTTCGCCCCAGGAGTTCAGATAAATCATGGTATATTCAGTAACATGATGCTGCTGCCTGGGAGCATAAAAATTGATGGAAACAAACAGGTGTTCGATGCTGTTTTTTAAAAGCAACCGCTCAAAATCGACGGCCAGGGCAAGGATGGGGCCTAAAAAGTCATTCAATGTTTTAAACAGTTTTCGAATATCATCATAGGTAACATAGGTTGGATTTGGCACCAGATTGACGACAGCAGACTCGTTATACAAACCGTTATTTACCAGCCATGCCCCAATCTCCTCAATGGTTTTAGCCTGAATCAGGGGTTCATCTTTACCATGGTAAGCGCGGGCATTCTTATTGACCAGTTCCCAAGTCCCGATGGCGGCATCTTTTTTGACATAGTTTAGATGAAGGCCGGCAAAATGACGGTCACTGCGTGAGATGAGCAGTACCTTATCCACCTTATCGGATTGTTTTGAAAACTCAATGAACACCTTTCTGCCCAGGATGGTGCGGTCTTTAGGGCTGATTTGAGAATCCACATGAGACAAATTTTCAAATGCCTTGTTAACCGTTTTATATTTTTTCACCATAAAATTTTCAATCGTGGTGGACAGGCGTGTGATTTCGGCGTACTGCCATGTCTTGAAGCTGCCAATTTCAAAAACCACATCTTTTTTCCATTCCCATTGCGCCAGACATTTTTCCAGAAGAATTTTTCGAAGACCGAAAACGGTATTTTCAATTTCAGCATCTTTTGAGATCCCCAGTTTCAAGAAAAAACAGGTCAATAATATTGAAACCGAGTCATGGTTGTCTGTTGACCGGTAATACCTGACCAGGTGATTGAGCAGGATGTAATAAGAGTCATTGCGTGCAAGATTTAAATTCAGTCCCGAATTCATCCACTGATTTTTATAGGTGTTACACAGCAGTGGCGTCTTGCCGTACTCGTATATAAATTTTTCCAAAAGGGCCATTTTAATAACGGATTTAAACGGGCTTTTCAGCCACTTGAACATCTGCCAGATGGAAGCCCCGAAATATTCACTTGTGGAGATGGCATGGATGTCACCTAAATCAACATACCTGCCATTCTGCCGGGAATCGCTGATACGTGAATTAATTTTATTGTAGTAATTAAGACTGATCGCCGTGGGCAGCACAGACCATAGCGGCAGTTTACCGGCTACATGGATCATGGTCCTGTAAAATTCTTCTTTTAAAAGGCGCGATTGTGCAGAACCTGAACTTTCCAGGGTGGAAGCCCCAAAATCATTATTTTTAGCCTTTAAAATATCCACCAGAAAAAAAGTCACCTGGGTATTGAACTGCTTTTGGGCAAATTGTTCCAGTAATGACAGCTTTTTTTGAAGCAGTTTTATCTGGTTTTCGGTAAACCGCTGCTCGTTAATACAGACCCAGTAATCAATATCCGAATCAGTGGTCTGCGCTAAAGACCCGGTACTTCCAATCGTGAACAAGCCTTCAATCCATGGATGGGCATGCCGCCTTGCAACAAGATTTTTCGACTTTGAATATTCAAATACAATATGTCGCGTCTCTTTATCGGGAATGTAATCATAAACACCAAACGGCGTCTGTTTGCTGATATCTTCATCAATACCGGGGAATGGCACATTTTCGTGCAGCAGATAGGGGATAATATGAAAAAGATGCGCCTGTTTGGGTTTAAAAATATCAAATGCCGTTAACAGGCTCATTTGGTTCTGCCGGCTAAATTTGGTTTCTCCGTAATTAATGAATTCACAGAATAACAGCATATTTATTTTTTCAACACATACAGGACTCAGTTTAGGAATCTGTTTTGAGGTCAGTTGAAATTTCCGGGCATTGTAATTAACATTCCAACTGGCCGGTGAATTTCTGAAGCTGTTGGGAAACCTGCAGAATCTGGCTTGAATATATTCCAGGTCTGCCTGATCCATGATGGTATTTAAAAAAGAGACCGCAGAGACATGAGCATGGGCTAAACAAGCGCCGGAAATATCGGTGTGTTTAAAAGAACATTTTGAAATATTGGCTGCAATCAGGTTGGCATCCCTCAACGATGCACGGGCAAGGTTGCAGTTATACATGGCGGCTTTCTGAAAGCTGCAGCCTTTGAACACGGCACGTTGCGCATCTACATTAATAAAAACCGCAGCATCAAAATTGACACTGTCAAATTGTGTCTTCTGCATGTTCACGTTATAAAAAATGCAATTTTTGAAAAATACATTAGACAACGACGCCTTGGAAAAATCACAATTTACGATCATGGACCGGTTAAAATATATGGCACTGGCTCGAAATGAGATATCGCTGAAATCACAATTGCTGATTGTTTCGCCCTTGAAATCAATAGCAGTGGTCTCTTTATTGGCCTGCAATTGATGAATTTTTTTCTTGGCAGTGGTGGAAAACAGGGACTGAATCAGACCGATTGTTTTCTTGTTATCATGTTCCACCCGGTCAACAATGGCGTCAAATTTATTTGAAATGCTGCTTTTTTCTTTCTCCAGGATCGTTTTTGTATTTTCAATAAACTGCGTTACCCCAATTCGCACCTGATCGTTGGACTCATTGTCAAATTTTTTTAATATTCTTACCACTCTTTCAGGACGCTTTTTTATGAGACCGAAAATACAGGCCAGGTTAACCTCATAATTGATGGCTGTATACTGCTCCTTATTAAGCGCAATGTCCTGGATGACCAGAAAGGAGAGCCGATCAAGCCTGGATAAATCTTCAAGCAACGGTGGTAACATGTTGGGGTGATTTTCCCGAAGGATTTCAAATATTGTGTATATGGGTAATTTCCCGGATACAATTAGAGCCTTGACGGCATCGGTCTTCTCTTTTTCACCGATCGTTGCCAGCATTTCCAGTATTGGATAAAATGCCTTCTTATGCTGCCCCACTGCTGAAATTTCAATGATCTTATAGATGATACTTCTGATATTTGATTCTGTCTCCGTGGCAAGGATGTCAAGCAGTCTGTCTGTGGGGATATCAGATGACATCATTGCAAGCGCCTTAAGTCCTCTTGCACGAACCCTACCTGATGAGGACCGCACTTCTCTTAAAAAGATCTGAGCAGGATCTCTTAAGGCAAAATCTATATTATGTAAGAACGGATCTGCCCATCGCTGATGATCAAACAGCATGGCATAATATTTAACAACCGTGCCGCGTGTCGTTAAGGATGTAAGGATGCGTTTGAAAACCATGCCGAAGTTCAACCGGGTACTGGGCTTGGTTTGTAAAAACTGGTCTACAAATTCAATGCGTACATCTTCCGGAAGGGTCATTACTATCTTTTCAGCAGGGCGAAGGGGAATTTTTTGTTGATAAAGTGCTTTAAATGCAAAAAAAGCACCTTTTCCCTTGATATTGAGCAGTGTTTTGAAATAAAAGCTTTGTTCGTTGAGTGTATGCATGGACGCCAGCAGGGAAAACAGGCGGTAGCATATCATAGAGGAGGTTTGCATTCCCTTTAACCAGGTTGTATTGTCTTTGGGACCTAAAAGAGAGGATGCAATCGTTGATTGAATTTCGTTTAATGTTTTTCTGGCATTGTTTCTAATATTAAAATGATAGGAGGCCAAACCTTTGATCACAGGCAGGATAGCATCACTTGGTTTAAAATTTGCCGCACCCTTAGTCAGGTCTGCTTTCTGCGTTTCAGACAAGGACTCCCATTGTGATTCAAAAGAAGCAGCATCGAAATTTTCAATTATCGGATCCATGGATAACTCTAATTTCCTATTTTTACATTTACAAATAAAAATGCTATAGGGAAATGTTTAAATTCGCATTTGATTTATAATACCATAACGAAATGAATTATGAAATTATTTGAACCGACACATGAAAATAAGGCAAAAAACAAGACGTATAATGCCCAGTCTATTGAAGTATTAAAAGGACTTGATCCTGTTAAGCGCAGACCGGGCATGTATACGGACACCTCAAGTCCGGATCATCTGGCCTTCGAGGTTATTGACAACTCCGTTGACGAGGCCATTGCCGGGTTTGCCACCAGGATTTCAGTTACCTTAAAAACTGATAATTCGCTTGAGGTTTCGGATAACGGCAGGGGAATGCCGGTTGACATACACCCTGAAGAGAAAATATCCGGCGTTGAGCTGATCATGTCCAAACTTCACGCAGGTGCAAAATTTTCAAACAAGGATTACAGTTATTCCGGCGGTTTGCACGGTGTCGGGGTTTCCGTGGTCAATGCTTTATCATCACAGCTGCGCATACTCATTCAACGAGACGGTCATTTATACCGGATTGGTTTTGAAAACGGTGCTAAAACCAGTGATCTTGAACTGGTTGAGCCCATAGATAAAAAACTTAGCGGTACAAATCTTCGATTTTATCCCAATGAAAGTTATTTTGACACACCGACATTCTCAGACAAATCACTGAAAGCGGCATTAAAATCCAAAGCTGTTCTTTGCAAGGGGCTTGTCACAACCTATTATAACGAAAATACGGATGAAGCCATAACCTGGCAATATGATCACGGGCTGGATGATTATCTGAACGAATATTTAAAAGAACGGGAGTGTATTTTCAAGTCACCGTTCACCGGTGAGATAAAAGATGATGATATCCATCTGGTGTGGGCGGTCAACTGGACTGTTGAATCCAACAATAATCCCGAAGAGAGCTATGTTAATTTAATACCCACACGGTTAGGCGGAACCCATGTAAACGGTTTCAGATCTGGACTGCTTGAATCTGTCAGAGAATTTTGCAAATTTCAAAACCTCTTGCCCAAAGGGCTTTACCTGTCTCCCGAAGACATCTGGGACAAGGTTGCCTACGTATTATCCGTAAAATTATCCGACGCACAATTTTCCGGCCAGACAAAAGAGCGGCTCTCTTCACGGTTTTGTGCCAACCTTGTTAATTTAAAAGTTCGGGATGCATTCAGTTTATGGCTGAATCAAAATATAGAAGAGGGTGAGAAGCTGGCGGAATATGCCATTGCCAATGCCAAAAACCGGGTCAAAAAATCCAAAAACGTTACCAAAAAAAAATCTGCCAATGGCGGCACCCTGCCGGCCAAGCTGTCTGACTGCACGTCCCTTGATCAGCGGGAAAGAGAATTGTTCTTTGTGGAGGGAGATTCCGCAGGCGGGTCTGCCAAACAGGCACGGGACAGAAGGTTTCAGGCCATCATGCCCCTGCGCGGTAAGATAATGAACACCTGGGATAGCGATTCCAGTGCGATCATTGACTCCAGGGAGATCAGAGATATCTCCCATGTTATCGGTGCTGTACCGGGGTCGGGCGATATTTCAAAACTTCGGTACAGCAAGATCTGTATTCTGGCAGATGCAGATTCGGATGGTCTTCATATTGCCACCCTTTTGTGTGCCCTGTTTTTAAAACATTTTCCAGAGGTGGTAAAAGGCGGACATGTTTATATTGCCATGCCGCCGTTGTATCGGATTGACGCCGGCAAAAAAGTCTATTATGCTCTGGATGACTCTGAACAAAAAACGATTATCAAACGGATCAAACGTCGCAAAAATCCTGGTAAAATCAGTATCCAACGGTTTAAAGGACTTGGCGAGATGAATCCTTTGCAACTTCGGGAAACCACGATCTGTCCCGACTCCAGAAGACTGGTCCGGCTGTCCGTGGACAGGGATGATGAAGAGGCATTAAAAGAGGTGTATGAAACCATGGATATGCTGCTTGGCAAAAAGCGGGCAAAAGACAGAAAAAAATGGATTGAATCGACAGGTAATATAAAAGAGATGGATCAATGATGGAAGTAGTTACCCCGCAGATGGAAGATGAAGATAACGTTGCTTTTCAGGATTTTGCCAAAAAAGCGTATCTTAACTATTCAATGTACGTCATTCTGGATCGCGCCCTGCCCCATATTGGTGACGGCTTAAAACCGGTTCAACGCCGCATTATTTACTCCATGAGCCAGCTGGGCTTAAGTTCCACAGCCAAATTTAAAAAATCGGCCAGAACGGTGGGTGACGTCTTGGGCAAATTTCATCCCCATGGCGATACGGCCTGCTATGAGGCCATGGTACTATTGGCCCAGCCCTTTTCCATGCGGTATCCGCTCGTTGACGGACAGGGTAACTGGGGAGATCCCAACGATCCAAAATCCTTTGCCGCCATGCGGTACACAGAGTCTCGCCTGTCCGCCTACGCACAAATATTTTTAAAGGAACTGGAATTTGGGACAGTGGACTGGGTTCCCAACTTTGACGGGACGCTTAATGAACCCACCCTGCTGCCGGCACGCCTGCCCAATATTTTATTGAATGGCTCCACCGGAATTGCCGTAGGCATGGCAACACAGATGCTTCCCCACAATTTGAGAGAAGTTGCCAAGGCACTCATTCATTTGATTGATAATGAAGATGCCCGGCTTGAAGAGATCTGCAAATTTATCAAGGGTCCTGATTTCCCCACAAAAGCGGAGATCATCACACCTGTCGATGAAATCGTTAACATGTATCGTACCGGAAAAGGCCGGGTAAAGATGCGCGCCAAGTTTGATATTGAAGACGGCGAAATTGTCTTTAGTGCACTGCCGTATCATGCCTCCACTGAAAAGATATACGAACAGATTGCCGGTCAGATGGCAGCCAAAAAACTGCCCATGGTCAGTGATATCAGGGATGAGTCTGATCATGAACAGCCGACGCGCATGGTTGTCATTCCCAGATCCAACCGTGTTGACCTGAACTCCTTAACAGATCATCTGTTTGCAACAACAGATCTTGAAAAATCATATTCACTGAACATGAATATGATTGGCGTCAATGGCCGTCCCCAGGTAAAGCCGTTGCTTGTACTGTTAACTGAATGGCTTGAATTCCGTGCAGATACGGTACGCAAAAAGCTTAAATTCAAATTACAAAAAATCGTTGACCGACTTCATATCCTGGATGGCCTGTTAATTGCCTATTTAAACATTGACGAAGTGATCCGGATTATACGGCAATCAGATTCGCCTAAAAAAGAGTTGATAAAGGCATTCTCACTCTCTGAAATCCAGGCGGATGCAATCTTGGCCATACGGTTACGCCAGCTTGCAAAGCTCGAAGAAATTAAAATCACTACTGAAAAAAAAGAGCTGGAAACCCAGAAAAAGAAGCTTAATAGAATCCTTAATAACGAAGCGGTATTTAAAAGTTATCTAAAAGAAGAGATCACTTCCGATGCAAAAACCTACGGAGACCCGCGACGTTCCCCCATTAAAAAACGTAAAGAAGCTGAGAAATTTTCTATCACGGATGTGATGGATAAAGAGCCTGTCACTATCATTTTATCCCAGAACGGATGGATCCGATCTGCAAAAGGGCATGACATCAATCCGGATGCCGTTAAATTCAAAACCGGTGATTCCCTTCTGGCGTATGTCCGTACAAAAAGCGATAAACCCATTATTTTTATGGATACCACCGGAAGAAGCTTTATGCTATTTTCACACAATCTGCCATCTGCCAGAAGCCTTGGTGAGCCCCTCACAGGGCACCTTATCTTTCAAAACGGCGCTTTTGTCCGGTATCTTTTATCCTCTGATATCGATACACATTACCTGGTCGGGTCTGACAGCGGATATGGCTTTATTATCAAATTTGAAGATTTTATGACCCAGTATAAAAACGGTAAGGCCATTGTAACGATTAAGAAACAAGAGAATTTGTTTGAACCCTCTTTGGTGACCAATATCAAAAAAGATAAGGTGGCTGCCATTACATCCAAAGGCAGGCTGTTAATATTTGGCTTGAACCAATTGCCATATTTGAAAAAGGGTAAAGGAAATAAAATAATTTCCATCCCTAAAAAAATGCAGATGGGAAAAGATCCTGAAACACTTAAGTTCTTAAAAATATTGCCATTACACTACAATCTTGTTATACACTCCGGCAGACACGAGTTAAAATTAACCCCTGGCAATCAAAAAGGTTATAAAGGATTACGGGGACATAGGGGCAAAAAGCTCCCTCTCACTTTTCAAAAGGTTGATGCCGTCGAGGCAATTCCCATTAAGACAGAAAACGAAATCGACATCGGATAATAATGAAAAAAGCAATTAGAGACCATTGTATTTTTTTAGTCCTGCTTGGACTGATTGCAGTGCTGCTGTTTTTCATGCTGTTGATTCACCATAAAGAGATCGGGGACGATCTTGGAACATATGACCGTATCCGAAAGAATGGCGTTTTAAGACTTATCACCAACAAATCGATCAGTTCCTACCATTATTATGATGGAAAACCCACTGGGTTTGAGTATGATCTGTCCAAAGCATTTGCAGATTATTTAAATGTAGAGTTGGATGTTGTCACACCCGGCTGGAACAACATGTTTGCATATCTGGAGGAGGAAAAGGCAGATTTTATTGCTGCGGGCCTGGCCATCACGCGGGAAAGACTGGAAAAAGTCAATTTCTCCATTCCGTATATGACCATACAACAACATATTATCCACCACAACCTGGTTTTTGGTCCGAAAAATATCCAGGACTTAACGTTTCGGACCATTCATATCAGGAGAGGGACATCGTATCATTCCCGCCTGGAAGAGATTAAGAAGTCCGGTATTGAACTGAGCTATATTCTCTACGACAATATACCCACAGAAGAATTCATCCGTCAGGTTCATGACCGGGAGATTAAATTTACGGTTGCCGACAACCATATTGCTTATCTTAACCAGCGTTACTATCCTGATATAAGGATTGGCATCCCTTTACAGGAAAAGGAATCTCTGGCATGGGCTGTCAGGAAAAATGATACGCAGATGCTCGAACAGATCAATAAGTTTTTCCTGTTTGCCAATGAGACCGGTTTGTTAAAAAAATTATCTGACAAATATTACGCCAGCGTGGAGGCTTCTGATCCGTTTGATTTAAAAAAATTTCATCAGCGTATCGAAACCCGGCTTCCCAAATTCAAGAAAACGATCATAGAAGAATCCATTAAATATGGTCTGGATTGGAAACTGATCGCTGCGGTTGTTTACCAGGAATCTCATTTTAACCCCAACGCAAAAAGCTTTACAAACGTCAGGGGACTTATGCAGGTTACAGCGAAAACTGCTCAAGAGATGGGTATTAATAATAGACTTAAACCCAATCAGAGTATACGCGCCGGCATCAAGTATTTAAGCAAAATGAAAAAAAAGTTTGAGCACTTTGAAGATGATTATGAAATGATGCTCTTTGCTCTGGCAAGCTATAATGTCGGCTATGGCCACGTGCTTGATGCCATGAAGCTTGCTAAAGAGAAAGGGATGGATGAAACTAAATGGCAATACGTAAAAACAACCCTTCCCTTGCTGTCTAAATCCAAATATTATAAAAAGACCAAATATGGATATGCCCGTGGGTGGGAACCTGTACAATATGTGGAGCGAATTCTAACCTACTATGACATACTCAAACAAAAAGATTTGTATCCATTCACCCCGTGAATGGATACAAAGATTTTATATAGCTTTTGCAGATCCATGAAAGGAAAAATATAAATTAATGACAAGAAAAATTCTGATCAATGCCCTCGATTCAGATGAAACCAGAATAGCGGCAATTAAAGAAAACAAGCTTGAACAATTTCACATTGAAACAGCTGCCAAACAAGTCACGCAGGGAAATATATATAAGGGAATTGTAACCCGTGTGGAACCTAGTCTGCAGGCTGTATTTGTTGATTATGGTGAGCCGAAAAATGGTTTTTTACAGAAAAATGAAATTCATAAGGACTATTTTCAGGCGGTTGATTCCAAAGAAAAAGCATTGTTTAACCTGATTAAAAAAGGTCAGGAACTGATCGTCCAGGTAACCAAGGACCCTATCAGTCAAAAAGGAGCAATGCTGACCACTTTCATTTCATTGCCGGGAAGACTGTCTGTTCTGATGCCCGGGAACTCCACCAAAGGTGTTTCAAGAAAAATCAATGATGAAGATGAAAGAAAACGTCTGGTGGGGATCATTAAGAAACTCAAGATCCCCGAAGGATTCGGCATGATTGTCCGCACAGCCGGCCGGAATGCCACAAAAACAGCCTTAACTGCAGATCTTCGGTACCTGATGCGGGCCTGGAAAAACATTGATAAAAAAGCGATCAAAAACAAAGCGCCGTCACTTCTTTACAAAGAACAGACACTGGCTGTCCGCTCTTTAAGGGATTATTTTACCACCGATGTTAAGGAAATTTTAATTGACAGTCCCGAAGTATATCGGGAAGTGAAAGATTTTATTGGAGTTATCGCTCCCAAACAAAATAAAATAGTTCGGCAGTATAAAGGTGAAAAGCCAATTTTCACAAAACATCAGCTTGAGGACCAGATCGCCTCAATTTATAAAAAACAGTCCATGCTCAAATCCGGTGGTTTTCTGGTTATTGAACAGACCGAAGCACTTGTTTCAATTGATGTGAACTCTGGCAAATCCACAAAGAAAAAGAATATCGAAGAGACCGCATTCCACACCAATATTGAAGCCTGTGAGGAAGTTGCCAGACAACTGCGCTTAAGAGATATGGGCGGGTTGATTGTCGTGGATTACATCGATATGAAGGAACGTCGGCATAAAGCAGAGATTACAAAAACATTAAAGAAACACCTTAAGGCTGACAAGGCTAAGACCAAGGTGGGTGGTATCACAAAATTCGGACTCCTGGAGATGTCACGTCAGCGCATCCGGCATTCCATTACGTTCGGTTCCCACGAACCCTGCAAATACTGCAATGGCAGAGGCCAGGTCCCTTCTGTGGAAACCCAGGGACTTGCCTTTTTACGGCAATTGAATTTAAGAGCTTTAAAGCCTGATATTATACAGGTGAGCGGGACGGTACCTCCCGAGGTGGCCAGCTATCTGTTGAATAAAAAACGAGAGGAACTTTCTGAGATCGAGAAAAAAAGAAAAGTGACCATATCCCTTGAGGGTGACCCGAACATGGTTTCCGGTCAGAGCCATATCGATATTGTTACCCGATCATAATGAAGACCTTTCTTGACATAAATTCATCTATTGTGTATCTGAAACAATTTCAATCTTATGGCAAAAGGAGAAGTAATGCTTCTGAAGAAGAATGAAAAACCATCAGTTATCATTACAATAGCCCTGGTTGCGGCAGGTGTAATAATTGTTAGTATTGTTTTTTTCAATCGCGCCAACAACGGACCTGACGCCGATGACAAGCCGCAAGACGTCATTTCCAAGACAGTTGAGGGGATAGCAAAAAAAAGGTCAGATGGCTTGCCGGACAAAGACGGTGTAGTGCAGGGTCAGATCGTTATAAAACCCACTATTGATTATAAAGACCTTAAAAAAGATTCCAGGCTTAAGAATCTGATGGGGTCGCGTAAACAACAGCTGGGGCTTGATAAAAGTCTGGACATGATTGTGAACTCGGATGAAATATTCACCATCGGGGATATTGAAGTATCCATGAGTGATATCCTTAAACAGGCCTTTTTAAAGCAAGGGGATGTTTTTGAAGAAAAAATTGAAACTTCCGGTGAAGTTCGGCCGCAAAAGATAAAACAATATGGTATCTATGTTGTTCAACCCGGAGACAATATTTGGAATATTCACTTTAACATCTTAAGAGAATACTATGACACCCAGGGGATCAGTGTTGCCCCTAAAGCGGATGAGCCTGTGGACAGTGGCTTAAGCTCCGGTGTCGGCAAAATTTTGAAATTTTCTGAAACCATGGTGATTATTTACAATCTGGTGGAAAGAAAAGTGGATACCAATATTGACCTTTTGGAACCGTTGAGCAAAATTATCGTTTATAACATGGATGAAGTATTTTCACTTTTAAAAGAAATTAACTACCAAAATATTGACAGAATTCAATTTGATGGTAAAACAATCTGGATTCCGTCAGAGAATTAAAAATACAAAAGTTAACCCAAGGAGGACATTATTTTGATTAGTACAGCATATGCAATGGGACAAGGTGGTGGGGCAGGACAGGCAGGCGGGATTGCCGGTTTCTTGCCGATTATTATATTGTTTGCCATTTTTTATTTTCTTTTGATTCGCCCACAGCAGAAAAAGGCTAAAGAGCACCGAGAGATGATTGCCAACCTTAAAAAAGGCTATCGCGTTGTCACTTCCGGAGGAATTTACGGCACAATTTCAAGTCTTGATGACACCACTGTTACACTTGAAATTGCAGAAAAGGTCAAAGTGAAAGTCATCCGTGGCAATATCGCTGCGGTCATTACTGATTCTGGGTCCGGTAAAAAAGAAGAGCAAAAGAAATAATATATCCTTTAGGAGTAAGTAGATTGAAATCGATCAGCATTAAATCTGTATTTATTCTATGTGTCGTGATTGCGGCGGTTGTTTGTTTGCTACCCACGTTTTTCAATACCTGGCCTCATAAAAAAATAAACCGCGGGCTGGACCTTCAAGGCGGTATGCACCTGATGCTTGAAGTGCAAAACACCAAAGCCGTTGAAGCCGAGGTGGAGCGCACTATACAGGAAATCAAAAAGCAGCTTCGAAAAGAAGGCATCAAACACAGGGGAATCAACCGTTTAAAGGATAACAGCATCCTTGCAACGATTGAGCAGACCGATAAAAAGGGTTTTGAAGCCGTATTGACAGATACCTTTGAAAATTTGATTATCAGCACGCCCAAGACAAAAGACAGTCTGGTATCATTTAAAGTCGCACTTCCCGAAGAGGAAGTTGAGGGCATTAAAAAAATGGCTACAGAACAGGCGCTGGAAACGATCCGTAACAGGATTGATGAATTTGGTGTTACTGAACCGGATATTCGTGTCCAGGGCGGAAACAGGATTTTACTTCAACTGCCGGGTATCAAGGAACCGGAAAGGGCCAAAAGTCTGATCGGCAAAACAGCTCAGCTGACCTTTCAGCTTCTTAACGAAGAGGCTGATCCTTCTGCATATATTAATAAAACGCCGCCGGTGGGTGATGAACTTTTATTTCAGACGCAGGATAATCCCGGCGGTGGCAGTACCAAAGTTCCTTTTCTTGTTAAAAAAAGGGTGCTGCTTGACGGCAGTCTCTTAATCAATGCCAGGGTTGAATTTGACCAGTTCCAGCAACCCCAGGTTGGGATTGAATTTAATCGAAAAGGGGCCAGAATATTCGAACGAATTACAGGTGAAAATGTTAACAAAAGACTTGCTATTGTTCTTGATAAGACGGTCTATTCCGCTCCCAACATACGGGACCGCATTGCCGGCGGAAAAGCCGTTATTTCAGGTAACTTTACACTGAATGAAGCCAAGGACCTTGCCATTGCATTACGGGCTGGATCTCTGCCGGCACCGGTAACCATCATGGAAGAAAGAACAGTCGGTCCCACGCTGGGTGCCGATTCTATTCGTATGGGATTTTTCTCCATGCTTATCGGCGGCCTTTTAGTGGTTGTTTTTATGGTAATTTACTATAAAGGTGCCGGACTCATTGCCGATCTTGCATTGATTATCAACATTATTCTGATTGGCGGCGGACTTGCTGCTTTCCAGGCCACTTTGACCCTGCCGGGTATTGCCGGCATTATTCTCACGATCGGTATGGCCGTGGACGCCAATGTTATTATTTTCGAAAGAATCAGAGAAGAAATACGATCAGGTAAAACTGCCCTGGCATCGATGCATGCCGGGTTTGAAAGAGCTACTTTGACCATACTTGATGCCAATGTGACCACGTTTATCGCAGCCCTGGTCCTATACCAGTTTGGTACCGGACCCATCCGGGGATTTGCGGTAACCCTTATACTTGGTATCATTGCCAGCCTCTTTACCGCACTGGTACTGTCAAAAAGTATTTTTGAATTTATTCTTCGAAATAAACCCAATTCCAAACTCAGTATATAAAGGAAATAACCAATGCAGCTAATCAAGTCTGATATTAATATAGACTTTATCGGAAAACAGAAACTGGGATTTGTTCTTTCCGCGGTCCTGATCATTCTCAGTATCGGATCGCTTTTTATCCATAAAGGTCCTAACTACGGTATTGATTTTGTTGGCGGAACCCTGGTCCAGGTAAAATTTTCAGACCAGGTTTCCATCGGAAAAATCCGGACCGGTCTGTCCAATATCGGTTTCAAAGACGCCTCTGTTCAGATTTTTGGAAATGCGGATGATTTTGAATATTTAATTAGAACCAGCAACTCCGCAATGACTGACCAGGGACTGTCACAGTCCATTGCCCAGGCCATAGAATCATCCGCCGGTATCAAACCTGAAATCAGACGTGTTGAGATGGTCGGGCCACAGGTGGGTAAAGACCTGCAGAATAAGGCCCTGTTAGCTATCTTTTATTCATTATTGTTCATCACGATTTATATTTCAGGGCGTTTTGAATTAAAATGGATGCTTTCGGGCGTCACTGCCGGTTCATTAATGACCGCTGTCTACTTTCTATCGGTTTTTAACGTTACTATGGCGTTCCTGATTACGGCGGCTCTGATCGTTACGCTGGTGCTGTTCTGGATATTAAGATTGAAATATGCCATGGGTGCAATTGTCGCTCTTTTACATGATGTGTTGATTACCGTTGGTATTTTTTCCATTCTTGATCTCGATTTTTCCCTGCCGATTATAGCAGCGTTGCTGACAATTATCGGGTATTCACTCAATGATACCATTATCGTGTTTGACCGCATCCGAGAAAATATTAAAGGCGTAAAAACGACCGATCAGTTCCCGGTTCTATTCAATCGCAGTATTAATGAGACCCTGTCTCGAACCATACTGACATCGGTAACAACTTTGATTGTTTTGTTTGCTCTCTATTTCTGGGGCGGTGAAATTATTCATAACTTTGCATTTGCCATGATTATCGGGGTTTTAATCGGAACCTACTCCTCAATTTTTGTAGCCACCCCGATTGTTCTTGCGGCAAACAAAAAAAGGTAAGTAAATGAAACCATATAAGCGTTTCACGATTTTTCTGGCTGTTATGATACTGCCTGGACTTGTAATCTCCTGCGGGGCTTTAAACCCTTTTAAAAGCCCCGCAGATCCATCTATCGAGTCTGAACAACCTCAATTGCAGGAACAAAAACTTGCAGAACTTGAGGCACAGGTGGGTGAGCTTCAAAAGGAACTGGTTGAGCATACAACTCAAATATCACAAAAGAATCAGACAATCGAAGCTTTGAATATTAAAACCCAGAAACTTGAACAAAAAGTTACAGCCCTGGAAAATAAAAAAACAGCGCCACGTACCAAGCCTAAAAAAATAAAATATAAAGATCCGGAAAGCCTGTATAAAAAATCCAGAAGCCTGCTTTTAGAACAGGACTATACAACGGCAGCAACACATTTCAGCGCTTTTATTAATGATCATCCCGAACACAGCTTAGCCGATAACGCAGTTTACTGGCTCGGAGAATGTCACTACTCAGACGGAAACTATCAGCAGGCAGTCTTTGTTTTCAAGGATCTTGTCAAAAAATATCCCAAGTCAGAAAAAGTGCCTGATGCGCTGCTGAAAACAGGATATTCATACCTCTCCTTGGATGACAGTAACAGGGCACACCATTTTTTAAAACAGGTGATAAAAAAATATCCTTTTTCGCCTGCATCGGAAAAAGCACAGGAAAAACTGGGAGAATTCAAGTAACCAATGGGGACGTGGCTTTTGGCCCTCCCCCTTAAAACATGAAAAACAGTGCTAATTTGCAATCTTTTTTCATATATACCAGATATTTTAAATGCATGATTTGTTTAAAACATACCTGCCCTGGTTCACGTTAAGGGAGATCCCTTATCTGGGCAATGCCATGATCAAAAAACTGATCAGGGATTTTCAATCTCCTGAAAATATTTTTTCAGCATCCCAAAAGCAGTTGGCCAGGACTGCTAAAATCAATAAAAAAACGATCGACCATATCCGCAACCATAAAAAATTCCAAGTCAAAGCATCGCGTGAACTTGAACAGGTTCTTAGCAACAACTACAAGATTACGGCGCTGTCAGAGGACGCTTACCCTGCTCTATTAAAGCAGATATCCGATCCGCCACCGGTTCTTACGTATATGGGATCCTTAAATAATACGAAACCCTGCATTTCCATTGTGGGATCACGGAATGCGACCTCCTACGGTTTGAGTACGGCCAGACACCTTTCATCAGACCTGGTTGGACGGGGATTCCAGGTGGTCAGCGGTCTTGCCAGAGGCGTTGATTCCATGGCGCATAAGGGCGCACTGGATAACAAAGGAAGAACCATCGCCGTTTTGGGCTCCGGGTTGAACAAAATCTATCCCAAAGAAAATAAAAATTTATTTTTTCAAATAGCCAGGACAGGCACGGTATTCAGTGAGTTTAAAATAGATGCCCCGCCTGTTCGGGAACGATTCCCCATAAGAAACAGGGTTATTGCAGGCATTTCATGTGGAACCGTTGTGGTGGAGGCCGCCAAACGCAGCGGTTCTTTAATTACCGCACGGCTGGCCGGGGAGTATAATCGGGAAGTCTTTGCCGTGCCTGGAAGTATTAAATCAAAAAAAAGTGAGGGCACCCATGCCCTGCTCAAGAAAGGGGCACGATTGGTCGAGTCCCAGCAGGATATCATAGATGAGTTGCACCACTTCATACATGAACAGAAATCGGAACACGATCGCCCTGAACTTCAAAAATCGGATAGCCCTGCTCTTGAAAGATCCGATAAAAATGATTATTCACTATTAAAACTGATTGACCCCTATCCTGTACACATAGATGTCCTGGTTGAAAAAAGCAGTATGGAGTGTGCGATTGTCACAGCACAGCTTCTCGATCTGGAGCTTAAAGGGAAAATCCGCCGGCACCCCGGCAATTTTTATTCTATTTCGGAGGGAAAAAATTGACAAAACCCCTGATTATTGTTGAGTCACCTACAAAGATAAAAACATTAGCCAAATATGTTGGAAAAGATTATAAAGTCGCCGCCAGTGCCGGCCATATCCGTGATCTTCCTATAAAAACTCTGGGTATTGATGTTGACAAAAAATTTAAGGCAAAATACGTTAATATCAAAGATAAATCCAAAGTTATCTCCAATCTTAAAGCGCTGGCAAAAAATTCAACTGATATCTATCTGGCACCTGACCCTGACCGTGAAGGTGAAGCCATTGCCTTTCATATCATGGATATTTTGAAAAACAAGAAACGAAAATTTCATCGTATTCTGATCCATGAGCTGACAAAAAAAGGTATCCAGGAAGCCCTTCAAAAGCCAAGCACTCCGGATATTCATAAATATGACGCTCAGCAGGCACGACGAAAGCTTGACCGCCTGGTTGGATACCAGATATCCCCTCTTTTATGGCAAAAGGTCCAAAGAGGGTTAAGCGCCGGTCGTGTCCAGTCAGTTACCGTAAAAATAATTTGTGACCGGGAGCGTGAAATCAGGCGTTTTGAGCCGGAAGAATACTGGACCATAGACGCTGATTTGATTGCCGGGACACCCCCAAAATTCAAAGCCTCCCTCATTAAAATTAACAATAAGAAAGCAAAGATTGTTAATGGAGAACAGTCCGCTAAAATTGTCTCAGACCTTGAGAATGCTTCTTTTATTGTTAA
Source organism: uncultured Desulfobacula sp. (assembly GCA_964562385.1). Lineage (GTDB taxonomy): Bacteria > Desulfobacterota > Desulfobacteria > Desulfobacterales > Desulfobacteraceae > Desulfobacula. The sequence goes on along the minus strand of CAZLTD010000038.1, from coordinate 19,257 downwards.
CCAGATAAAAGCCAAAACGATCAGACGAAATCCTCTACCCCCGTTTATTACCAGTAAACTGCAACAGGACGCCATTAATCGATTGCGCTTTTCAGCCCGTAAAACAATGATCGTTGCACAGCAATTATACGAGGGTATTGAGATCGGCACCGGTGGTCCGGAAGGCCTGATCACATATATGCGTACCGATTCAACAAGGATTGCCCCGGATGCTGCAGGAGAAGCGCTTGATTACATTTCCCAGACCTATGGCAAAGAGTATGCACTGGATAAACCGCGCTATTTTAAAAACAAAAACAAAGTGCAGGATGCCCATGAGGCCATCCGTCCCACCTCTGTCTTTCACAGCCCCGAGAAGATTAAATCGTTTCTATCACCGGATCAATTTAAACTTTATGATTTGATCTGGAAACGGTTTGTTGCCTCCCAGATGGCACAGGCGCTGATTGATCAAAAAACCATACTAATTCAGGCAGCAGACGACTACCTGTTTTCCGTTTCAGGGTCAACTGTCAGATTTCAGGGTTATATGCGTCTTTATGCCCAGCAGGATAAATCCAAGGATAAAGAGATCCAGTCACTTCCCGAAGTTGAAACAGGAGCTCTTCTAAAACGGTTGGCAATCCACCCGAAGCAGCATTTTACTAAACCACCGCCACGTTTTTCAGAAGCGTCGCTGGTCAAAGAACTTGAAAAAAACGGCATTGGCCGTCCAAGTACCTACGCTTCTATCCTGTCAGTTATACGGGACAAAGGGTATGTGGATCTGGTGAACCGGTATTTTATCCCCAGCGAGCTGGGATTTATTGTCAATGATCTTCTGGTTGACTCATTTCCGGCAGTACTCAATATCTCTTTTACCGCTCAAATGGAAAACAATCTGGACGATGTGGAAAGTGGTAACCTTGAAGAGTTTCAACTATTAACACAATTTTACTCGTCTTTTAAAAAGAGCCTTGAGGCGGCGGCTGAAAACATGGTCAGCGTCAAAGGGGTCGGTGTTGATACGGAACTTAACTGCCCCTTATGCAGCAAAGAGTTAAAAATTAAAATCGGCAGAAACGGCCATTTTCTTGCCTGTGTCGGATATCCTGACTGTTCTTTTACCAGCAATTACTCCCGCGATGACAAGGGGACCATTTCCATTATTGAGAAAAAGGTCGATAACACCAAGGTAAAAGACTGTGTTAAATGCGGTAAACCCATGGTTCAAAAAGAGGGACGTTTCGGCGTATTCCTTGCCTGTACCGGTTATCCGGAGTGTAAGCATACGGAATCCGTCAACGGGGAAAACAGCTCAAAAGACACGGGTGTAAAATGCCCGCTGCCCGATTGCGAAGGCAGTGTCCTTGAAAAAAAATCCAAGCGGGGTAAAGTATTTTTCGGGTGTTCGAAATATCCGGGATGCAGCTTTGCATCCTGGGATCAGCCGGTGGTAACGCCCTGTCCGGAATGCAAGTCGCCCTATCTTGTTAAAAAAGAGACAAAAAAAGAGGGGAAATTTTTAAAATGTCCGAACAAAGAGTGTTCGTACAAAGTCTCTCAATAAAAAGTGACCGGATTTTAACGACCCTGGCTTGCCCATTTTAAAATAGCCTTAAACACAATGTCCCGTTTGATGGGTTTGGTGAGGAAATCATCCATACCGCATTCATGACATTGTTGTTTAAAATCATCCAGAACATTGGCTGTGAGGGCAAGTATTGGGATTCGGGGGTGGATATCTCGATCCTTTTCAAAGGCACGAATTTCCCGTGTCGCTGTAAAACCGTCCATCACCGGCATATTGATGTCCATAAAAATCAAATCATATTGATCTGTCTTATTTGTATATTTTTCAACAGCCTGCTCTCCGTTGGAGGCGATATCGATTGAATAGCCGGCTTTTGACAACATCATACTGGTCATTTTCTGATTAACCAGGTTGTCTTCCACCAGCAGAATGGAAGCGGCATGCTTTTTATTTTCAGACAGCAGGTGCGCTGTAATAATTTCCTTTTGAGGAAGTTCATCAGCACCTTTGCCTGTCTGAATTCCCAAAACATAAGCAATCATCTCAAACAGTTTTTTGCGGGGAACAGGTTTGGGCAGGAACCCTTTAAATCCGGATTTTTGAAAAACGTCTGCAATGCCGGGCACCGGAATTGAACAGGCAATAAAATCAAACGGGTATGCATCCGGACGTATAAACGCAATGGTCTGCTTAAATTCTTCAGGTCCAAGTTTTGATATTTTTTCAAAATCGATGACTGCGATGTCAAACTGCATGGGCGGTTGTGTCTGAAGATATGATGCCAAATCAGGATACGCAACGTGAAAAACAGTCATACCGGCTATTTTAAAATCATGGAGAAACAGTTTGCAGGTATCAGGGGACGTGGTCACAAGGAATACTTTTTTCCCCTTTAGTTGGGCGGATTTAATGCGTTCCACTGTTCGGTTCTCGGCCAATTGAACCTTTGCTGAGAAAGAGAACTGGGATCCTTTGTTTTCATGACTTTCAACCTGTATATCACCGTTCATTTTATGGGCGATGTTTCGGCTGATGGCAAGTCCCAGACCGGTACCGCCATAGCGGTTGGTAATATCGTCTTCTGACTGAATAAACGGTTTGAAAATTCTGTCCATCTGCCCTTTGGCAATACCGATCCCCGTATCCTTGATTTTCACAACAAGCAAAACGTGATTATCGGATTGATCCTCTGCATCTATGGACAGTGTAATGGCACCTGTCTGGGTAAATTTAACTGCATTGCCAAGCAAATTAAGCAGGACCTGCCTGAAACGATGCGGGTCACCGATAACTTTCCCGGGTACAGCGTCGGATATTGAACATAAAAGTTCAACTTTGGATTCATCAACCTTGGTCCGGACCACATCAATGGTATCAAAGCATAAAACTTCAGGGTCGAATTCGATGGTTTCCAGGGATAGTTTTCCGGCTTCAACCTTGGAAAAATCAAGAATATCATTCACAACGGTTAACAAGGTGTCGCAAGAGAGCCTGGCATTTTTTAAGAAGAGTCTTTGTTCATCGTTCATGCGGGTATCCATGAGCATATCCGTATACCCGACAATACCATTAAGCGGTGTTCTTATTTCATGACTCATACTGGCCAGAAAAAAGGTTTTGGCTTTTGACGCCTCTTTGGCCTCTCGTGCAAGATGATTGGATCGTTCAATGGCCTGGCACAGTTCCAGATTTGATTTTTTTAAATTAATCAGATTGGTTTTTTCTCGGGCGATCCGTTTTATTCGTGCCAGGGCCGAATTCATGTTAAAGGGTTTGGTCATGTAATCAGCCGCACCGGCATCCATTATATCAACATAGGAGTACTCTGATCCGTATCCGGTCATGATGATGACACTAATATCCGGGTATTGATCATTGATTTTTTTTAACAGATCAATACCATCCATTTTACCGGGCATGGAAATATCGGATATGACCAATTGAAAAGAGTCGGATTCTAAAGATGTCAGCGCTGAATCGGCATCTTCGGCGACCGTGCAGAAAAAGCCGCCGCGTTCCAGGGATTTGGCAACAACCAGCCTGAGGCCGGGATCATCATCCACGACCAATATATTTTTTATCGGAAAATCAGGGAATGTCTGATGAATATTACTCATTTACCCTTTCGACATATTCCCGGGTTCTGGTGTCAATTTTAATGAGTTGCCCCTCTTCAACAAACGGCGGGACCTGAACTTCAAAACCGGTTTCAAGAACAGCCGGTTTTGTACTTCCGGTGGCCGTGTCCCCTTTTGCCCAGGGATCGGATTTCACAACCTCAAGATTCACAAAGGTGGGCAGTGTCACACCAATGGGGTTGCCGTTATACAAAAGAATGGTAACCAGTGTATTATCTTTCAACAAATCAGTTGCATCACCCAACTGGCTTTGCGTTAAAAAATGCTGTTCATAGTTGGATGTATTCATGAAACAATAGGTATCTTTATCGGAATACAGATATTCCATTTCCTGTTCATCCAAGTCTGCTCTTTGAAACTTGTCACCGGATCTATAAGTTCGTTCAAACTGAGAACCGGTAATCATATTTTTTAATTTGCATTTGTACAGGGACTGCCCTTTCCCAGGCTTCTTAAACTCGAAACCCACAATAACATAAGGCTCTCCGTCAATTTCAAACTTCAATCCCTTTCTCAAATCACTGGCTAAATACATGCAACTCTCCTGTTCTGGATAATCTCAAATCGTTTTAATTTCTATTCCCACAGTTTAATCATATTAATTGATCCTTGGCAACCTCCTGCAACAAAAACAACTTGCTTTTTTGGCCTGATTATAGGAAATATTATGATTTAGAAAATTATAAACACAGGAATATTTTATGATTATTGTTATTGACTTTGGATCACAATTTAATCAACTGATTGCCAGGAGAGTTCGGGAAAGCAATGTATACTGTCAGGTGGAACCTTCTGGAATTTCCGTGGATAAAATTAAAGAGCTCAATCCGGATGGCATCATTCTATCCGGAGGGCCGTCAAGCATTTATGAAGACAACAGCCCTACCATGGATGAGGCCATATTCCAACTGGGCGTTCCTATTTTAGGAATATGCTATGGAATGCACTATATGGTTCATACCCTGGGCGGTAAAATACAAAGCGCCACCAAAAAGGAGTACGGCTTTGCCAGCCTCAACATTAAAGAAGCCAAACCATTGTTTAAAGAGATGGAAACAGGTTTTCAGTGCTGGATGAGCCATGGTGATTCTGCCATAGAACTGCCGGACGGGTTCACAATAACCGCATCCACCGACAACACTGCCATCGCGGCGATTGCAAACCATGATCAACAATTTTACGGGCTTCAGTTTCACCCGGAGGTCGAGCATTCCATCAACGGATCATTAATGATCCGCCATTTTCTATTTGATGTGTGTAAATGCGACACCAACTGGACTATGCAATCGTTCAGTGACGGTGCCATTGCCCAGATTAAAGAGGCTGTTGGAGATGACAAGGTCATCATGGGCCTGTCCGGCGGTGTTGATTCATCCGTTGCCGCGACCCTTATCCATAAGGCTATTGGAAAGAATTTATATTGTATATTTGTGGATAACGGACTTTTAAGAAAAAACGAAAAACAGGATCTTGAAACAAGCCTGTTGTCCAAACTGGATATGAATATCCGGTTTGTTGATGCCAGGGAAAAATTTTTATCAGCCCTGCAGGGTGTGACTGACCCTGAAAAAAAACGGAAAACTATCGGTAATCTTTTTATCGAAGTCTTTGAGGAAGAAGCCGGCAAAATAAAAAACGCTCATTTTTTAGGCCAGGGAACATTATATCCTGACATTATCGAATCAAAATCTGCTTTCGGCGGTCCGACGTCCATTATAAAATCCCATCATAACGTGGGAGGATTGCCTGAGAAAATGAAGCTCAAATTGATTGAGCCGCTTCAGCTTCTGTTCAAAGATGAGGTCCGAAAGCTTGGCACCCAGTTGGGCATTGATGACCAATTAATTTGGAGACAGCCGTTCCCGGGTCCCGGACTTGCTATCCGCATTATGGGTGAAATTACCAAAGGCCGGCTGGAAATACTGCGGGAAGCCGATGCTGTGTTATTGGAAGAGATTCGAAATGCCGGACTTTATAGAAAATTATGGCAGTCCTTTGCGGTCCTGCTTCCGGTCAAAAGCGTAGGTGTCATGGGAGATAAAAGAACCTTTGCCAATTGTCTTGCCATAAGAGCTGTCACCAGCAATGATGCCATGACCGCAGACTGGGCAAAACTGCCCCATGACCTTCTGGGTAAAATTTCCAACAGGATTATTAATGAAGTTGATAATATCAACCGTGTTGTTTATGATATCACCTCCAAACCTCCCGGAACCATTGAGTGGGAATAATCGGTTACTTTCAGGAGTTTTCCTATGAGTTTAAAAGATTATAAAACAGATGACCCCGAGGTTGACGAAGTTCAGCCTTTGACAGAAAAAAGTGATTCCTCTATAGAAGGGGCTGTTTATCATGAAGAGATTAACACCTTGAAGATTGACAAACTGTCCAACAGGATCACTATTATCTCGATCATCATACCCTGTATTATCGGTGCGATTCTGGTCTTTGCCTACCTGGATATGAAAGAGCGGGTGGTGGATGTCGATCAGACCAAAAATACGCAGGTTGAGCGCATTTCGCAACAATTGGAAGAGAAACTCAATGCCCTTGATGTGAAAATTGCAAAAAATAAATTTGACCTTGATAAACAACTGCCACAGATTACAGCCAAGCAGACTGCTTTTGAGGGCAAAATGACAAAACTTGCCGCCGCAAAAGCTGATTCCAAATCGGTCAAAAGCATGATGGCAAAAGTCGAAGGCAAAATTGTTTCAAACACAAAACATGACAAGGCACTTAACACACAGGTGGCGACGCTCAAAAAGAAACTGGACACGACGCTTGCCGAAAATAATACTAAAGTTGAAAAGACAGTTTCCCAGATAAAAGAGGAGATCACTCTTTTTAAGGAAGAATTTGATGCACGACTTCTTGAGTTGTCCAATTATGAACAACAGATTGGTGAATTAAAAAAAGATTTCAGCCTGATGGATAAAAAAGTTCGCCGACAGGAGCAGGAATCGTTATCCCAGGCTGATATGGATAAAGCTTTATCTGAATTAAAATCACAATTTTCCAGTCGCCTTTCTAAATTTGAAAATAAAATAACGGCACTTGATAAAAAACTGGCCGCCAATATCAGTCGGCTGCAAAAGGATCTTGATCTGCTGGTCAAGCAGTCGTCCTCGACCAGCACAGGGCCCACGCCACAGATTACAGTGGATGTCAAAGAATCAGGCGCCATAGAAGAAAAGGCGTTGACCGAATAAAGGGCATGACGGCCTTGCTTTTTATCTTCGCGGCGAATGATTTTTGACGCCCATCGACACTCAGATTGAATCGCGGCTAATAGACCCATCCCAGGGATTTGACCAGCTTTACACTCAGGTCAAATCCCTGTACTCCAGGATTAAAAAATCCCCCGACACCATCACTCACCAGACAGTCGACGCGCTGATTTTCGTTGTCCAATCAAATCAACATCTGTCACAACGGCAACACTATTTTTTATATAAAGAAGCTGCGGATATATTAGTATTCATTGTGGTTCATTCCAAAAAAAAATGGACTGAACCCATTATTCACTCCCTTGAGAAACTGGTCGCCTCAACTAAAGGACGCAGGCAACGTGCTGTTTCAGAATCTCTTGGATCTCTTCCCCTTTCAATCAGCGGCCCGGACATATGCCTTAAAGAGCAAGTTGCGGTGATGGAGCTTAGCTTTAAAGATCTTTTGCACCATTTGGGAAATCCTGATCCGGGATTGATGACCTGGCACGGCAGGACCTTAAGATTTCAAATGGCCGACAATACGATCGGATGTATAAAATTTGCCTCTTCAGCCGATAATATCAAATTACTCGACCTCGAAGTTCAATGGCTGTTGTATCTAAATGAAAGTGTGGATTTTAAAAAAGAATCTTTCCATATCCCCTCTCCTTTTTTCATGGCAGATCATTGTTTGTTCAAACTAAATGATCTGCCAGGGTCTTTGGAACAGGGTAATGATCTTTGCAAAGTCTATCCGGCGATCATATTTATCACTGTTCAGGAATATTACCGCTACCCCAATGAAGGGTTTAAAGGTGAACTCACTTTAGAATCTGTGAGTGAAATTTATACCCGAAATGCCCGTTTAATGGGATTGTTTATCTCAAAGGGGATCATCCATACTGCCATCATACCTCTTTTTCATAACCGGGCTCAGCAGCGTCGCAGAGAGGATCACGGTGTTTATTTGTGGGAACACGGCGGCCGGCTTGATCAATGGTTGAAAAGCTGCCAATACCCCAATTTTGCCGCATCCGGTTTAAGAGATTTCGAACATCTTATATCCATAAAAAACTCCCGTGGACTGCGGCACTATCTTGGCGAGCATGTTCTTGGTTTTTTTCTGTTACTCGGCAGCACATTTCGAAATTTAGAGCCGCATTGTGGCGGATGGGATGAATCTGGAGATCCTTATGATCTGACCCATTTATTTGATGCCGATTATTTTTATCAGACAATCCAACAGATCCTTATGAACTATTTTAATGCGATTACAGACAAATCGTTTGAGTGTCACAAAAAAATGCTGAAAATGGATCTTATATCAAAATTAATAATGGCCATGGGAAAAGACACTCATATGGAAGAAACTCTGCGTGTTGAGGATCAGAAGAATATGAACCATGAGCTTTTTTATGAGTTCTTATTAACACGAGGATATGATAAGACAAAACTTAAGTCTTTGATAAAGGATAAAACGGATATTATTTTAAAAAGCGGCCCCCATTTGGGTGGTTTTAATCAGGTGATTAGTGTTCCTGAAATTATTGAGCTGTTATTTACCTTTTCGTCAATATGCGTGGCAGAGAGGTATCTTTCCGAAAATGGGTTGAAAGGTCAGGCAAATTAAGGTATATCTTATCCATTCGTAGTGGATACAATAAAAAGGAAATGAAATGTCTAAACAATACCCGGAATGCCCGCTGTATAACCACGCGACCTGCAGGGAACTTCACAACCCAAAATTATGCGCTATTATCCGTGAAGATAAAGACTGTCTTAAAAAACAGCAGAAACCCAAAAAAGAAGTTTCCCAAGACTCTCCAGAATAAGACTATTCCACAATCAGTCGATCTCCAGGATGAATCATTTTTTTCATTGTAAAATTATTAAGCTTTAGCAGGGATGCCAAGGAGAGATTATACTTTTTGGCGATGAGGGTTAGACTTTCCCCATTTTTTACAATATGAACTCTGTTTCTATATTTTTTTTTCATATCAGCGTATTGCGTCTCAAACCGATTTTTGAACTGACCTGCCCTGCCCTGCGGTATTAATATTGAATAATTACCTTTTGTCAGATGATAGCCGCGGATTTCAGGGTTGTAATCCTTGATCGTCTTAAAGGTCGTCTGCGCGGCATTGGCTATCAGGAGAATCGGTATCTGAAACTGTGTTTTTAATTTCACCCGGTCAAAGGCAAACACGGGATAAATATCGGATTTATCAAACCTGAATCCATACAGTTCAGGATTTTCAAGAATTAGTTTTACGCATATTAATTTAAAAATGTATCGTTGTGTTTCAATGGGCAGATACAATGAAAAAAAATCGCTGTTGCCCTGTGCCTTCATTTCCGCTTTAAGACCATACTCCCCCATATTATATCCTGCCAGGGCTAAAAAGTCAGAGCCTAACTTTTTTTTAAGATCCACCAGATACCTGGCGGCCGCATCGGTTGATTTAAATATATTTCTGCGTTCATCGACCCTGGAATCCACACGAAGACCATACTTTCGCCCAGTAGATCGCAAGAATTGCCAGAACCCTACTGCCCCTTTTTGTGAGCCGGCATGGGGTCGTAATGCACTTTCAACCACAGGGACATATTTGAAATCAGCCGGTAAATTGTATTTTTTCAAAATAGGCTCAATATGAGCGAAATATTTTCCGGATCGTTTAATCCACAAAATCACCTGGGGACGATCCCACAGGGCCAGAAGCATCTCTTTTTCAAGCCTTGCTTTAACATCCAGGTTTTTTAACGGAATTTTTTTGGAACAATAGATAATATCTTTATCAAACTGTATGCTTTGAATAAGCGATTGCGGACCTTTAACATCCTTTGGTGGATCTAAAGCTTTTGCCTGGCTGATGAAAAAAACCTGGAAAAATAATAATACAACAGAAAAATAGACAGGTCTATGCAAAGCACTTTTCATGAATGGTTCCATTTTTTTGCAAGTCATAAGAAGAATTGATCATCTCAAATTGGATCTGTAAAGTCAATTTCTCCTTCTAAGACAGCGCGGTCATTGTTTCCCATTTAATGCCCCCTCTCATAATTACGCTCTGTTCCGATGTCTATTTTATAAATAAGATTACACTTGACATAAAACTGTCATTATTAGAGACACCCTCAATTTCTTTGAATTATTACCGGGTATGTGTCATAATCGCTTCTTAATTTTTACCTTTAATTAAATTAATGTATTGTGATTAAATTCTTAAAACAGTTAATTGTTCAGGCAGGCAAAATCAGCATAGATGAACAGACCACTTTGCGCCCGTCTGATGTTGATTTTAAAAACAAGAAGGACCTGGTCACCCGCATTGACAAAAAAATCGAAGACTTTATTATACAAAAAATCCATGCCACCTATCCGGATCACGGAGTATTAGGAGAAGAGACCGGACAAACGAACACGAATTCAGCATACTTGTGGATCATTGACCCCATTGACGGAACCACATCATATTTCCATCAGCAACCTTTTTTTTGTGTCAGCATTGCACTGCATTATCTGGGCAAAGCCGTATGCAGCAGTGTTTATATACCGGCATTAAACGAGCTGTTTTATGCCACAAAAAACGGGTCCTTTTTAAATGACAAACCGATACACATGTCTGATACCGGCCAATTAATCAATTCCGTTATGGCAACAGGATTTGCCTGCCTACGATCGGATCTTCGTGTGAACAACCTGCCTTATTTCAATCAAATGGTTCCTCAAATCAGAGATATTCGCAGATATGGTTCTGCGGCAATTGATCTGTGCTATGTCGCATGCGGCAGATTTGATGCGTTCTGGGAACTTAACCTCAACAATTACGATATTGCTGCAGGAGCAATGATTGTCCAAATGGCCGGGGGAGTTGTCAGTGATTTTAAAGGATCGGGTGAGTACCCTGAACAGGGAATTATTGCGGCTAATCCGCTGCTTCACGGTAAAATACTAAAAGAATTTGATATAGTACGCTCCCAGCAGGATGACCCATTACAATGAAATTAAAAATCTAACAACGAGATTTGATTATTATGACCATCCAATGGTTTCCGGGCCATATGCTCGAAACAGAAAATTTATTAAAAAGTGCTATTTCCAGAACAGATGCGATCCTTGAAATATTGGATGCGCGGTGTCCTGATGCCAGTTCAAACCCTCTGCTCAACAAATTGTGCAAAAATGTATTCAGGCTAAAAGTGTTGAACAAAAGCGATCTGGCAGACTCCGAACTGACCGGTCAGTGGCTGGAATATTTTAAAAAAGATCTGAACATTGGTGCTGTTTCCATTAACGGCACACAACATAATGAAGCCTTAACCTTACTGGACTATATTCTAAAAAACGTTAAACGAAACAGGGCCAGGAAACTCAAAGTGATGGTGGTTGGTATACCCAATACCGGCAAATCCACCATTTTAAACTCTCTGGCCGGGAAAAAAATCGCAAAAACCGGCAATGTGCCTGCTGTCACGCGGCATCAACAGCGAACCAGTCTAAGCAACAATATTGATATTTACGACACACCGGGCATCTTATGGCCGGTGATAGAACCGGTTGAAAAGGCCTTCCGCCTGGCAGCCAGCGGGGCGATTTCAGATACCGCAATTGATTATACAGATATCGCATATTTTATCACCGAATTTTTGACAATCTCATATCCGCAGCTGCTGACACAAAGATACCCGTTCTTGGAACCTGATCTGAATCAGGTAACAGATATGCTCACTGCCATTGGCAAGGCCAAAGGATGCTTGAAAAAAGGCGGAATTGTCGATATTCAAAAAGCATCTGAAGCATTGATCCGAGAGCTTAGGGCTGGTAAGATAGGACGAATCAGTTTTGAATCACCAAAGGATATTATAAATGACACCCACTAAAAAGCTAATTCCCGGTCGAAATCCGATCAATATTAAATACTTTTGTATCTGTTTTTTCATGTTCGTTTCTCTATGTCTTCCTTCGTTTGCCACACAAAACATCCTTCCGACCCGAAGTCAGGCCATGCAGTGTATCCGGATTGTTGAAGTGCTTGAAACAGCGCACTATAAAAAAAAATCACTCGACAATCATATGTCTTCACAAATATTAACCCGGTATTTAAAACGTCTGGATCCAAGAAAGAACCTCTTTACCACGGCTGACATAGAGCAATATAAAAGATATGAATTTCTTCTGGACAATGAGCTTAAACGAGGCAGGTTGAATATTCCGTTTCAAATTTTCAACCTATATCTGGATCGCGCGCAAAAAAGATCCGAGTATATAATAACCCTGATTCCGCACTGGGAAAAAGAGTTCAATTTCAATCTGGATGATGACATGGTTATTGATAATGATCTGAAAACCAGGCAGCCCGATCCGGGTGCATTGAAACCTGTATGGCGAAATGAACTGAAAAATCATATCATCACCATGAAGCTCGACGATCAGGAACCGTCAGATATCACATCAACGCTGGAAAAACTGTATACCAACCGGCAAAAAAGGCTTTTGCAGACCGAATCCAACGATATTTTCCAGATATTTATGAACATTGTAACGGCTGAATTCGATCCCCATACCATGTATTATCCTCCGCGGGCCATTGAAGATTTTGATATTCATATGAGTCTTTCCTTGGAAGGAATCGGTGCTGTTCTTCAAACTGAATATGAATATACCAAGGTTGTCAGGCTGATCCCCAAGGGACCTGCAGACAAATCCGCCCTGTTGATGCCGGGCGATAAAATCATCGGTGTGGGCCAGGGAGAAAAAGGTGAAATCATCGACACGATCGGACAACGGATCGACCGTGTTGTAAAACTTATCCGGGGGCCCAAAAACACATATGTGCGCTTAAAAATTATTCCGGCAAAAAAAAACGCGTCCACCCGCACAATCCAAATAAAGCGAGATCGGGTCAAACTGGAAGATCAGTCTGCCAAGAAGAAAGTTGTATCCGTTACACACAATTTGAAAAAATACAAAATCGGTATTATAGAAATCCCCAATTTCTACATTGATTTTGAAGCATACAACAAAGGGGATAAGAACTATAAAAGTACCACCAAAGATGTAAAAAAGCTGCTCACCGAGCTGAAAAACGAAAATATAGACGGTTTGATAATGGATCTGCGTGACAATGGCGGCGGTGCTTTACAGGAAGCCAGTCAACTCACCGGCCTGTTTTTAAAAGAAGGCCCTACGGTTCAAATTCGATACAAACATAAGATCGCAAGGCTTTATGATGAAGATTCGTCTATCACCTATAAGGGGCCCTTGGTCGTCATGATAAATCGAATGAGTGCTTCGGCATCGGAGATCTTTGCAGGTGCCATAAAGGACTATAACAGAGGCATCATTGTCGGCAGCAGAAGCTTTGGTAAGGGAACTGTTCAGGAATTGCTGAAACTTGACACCGGCAGATTAAAACTGACCCGGGCAAAATTTTATCGTGTATCCGGTGAAAGTACACAGCACCTTGGCATTTTGCCGGATCTTAAACTGCCGCAGATTTACAATGTGGATGATACAGGAGAAAGCTCTCTTGACGGTGCATTGCCCTGGGATACAACCGTTCGATCCTTATACACCGCGTATCCGAAACTGGATACAATGCTGCAGGCATTAAACCAATCCTATCTTGATAGATCCAACAATGATCCGGGTATTAACTATCTTGAGAAAAGAATCCGCATGATGACCGAACTGGATGCCAACACGCGTTTATCCTTAAATCTTAACAAGAGAAAATTAACGCAAAAACAGATTGAACAAAAAGAGTTAGATATGGAAAATCTATACCGATCCGCAGTCGGCAAACAGGAACTGACGGATATCAACGATAAAAACAATCAAAATCAGTTGACGGATCTTAAAGAGATCCTCATGAATCAAACTCATTTAATCATGGCTGATTTCATTGATTTGACCCGGAAACATCGATTTTACTGGTAAATACAGATCGATACTTTTTTAATAACCGAATACTATACAAACTTTTTAATAACAATTTGAAGGAGAAACTTATGGCAAAAGCCAGTGCAAGACACATACTTGTCGACAATGAAGAGTTTTGTGGAGAACTGATTGAAAAAATAAAAGGCGGGGATGATTTTTCTCAACTTGCCAAAGAGCATTCAAAATGCCCTTCCGGTAGAAATGGTGGAGATCTTGGTGAATTTGGCCCCGGTCAAATGGTGCCTGAATTTGACAGAGTCGTCTTTAATGAAGATGTAGGTGTGCCACATGGTCCGGTTAAAACTGATTTCGGATTCCACATTGTTGAGATCACCAGCCGCAGCTAATAGCGATCAATTTCTATACGGCATGGTTTCCCCTTTTCGGGAGCCATGCCGTTTCTTACACTAAGGATCTCATTTTACAATGGGCATAAGAACAAAAAAAATTCTTCTTTACTGTCTGATGTTTTTTTTTATTCTTATCGCCACCTCTCCGATTTACTTGTCCTGGATCATAAATTCGAAAACAGTTAAAAACCGTGTAGCCGCCATAATCTATGAAAAAACGGATCAACAGCTTGAGATAAAAGATTTCACCATCGGCCTTTTTCCTCACCCAAAAGTTGCGATTCAAAATGTAGCATTTTCACCGGAGTCCCTGTCCGGAAATGTTGTGGTGGAAACGATCAACATCGAATTTGATGCCACCCAGCTTTTACGCGGCCAATTTTATGTTAAACAGATTTCCCTAGTTCATCCTGTATTTTCCAAATCTTTTTTTAAAAAGGAAGCCAGGAAACCAGATGAGTCACATTCTACGACTGCCCCATTCCCGGATATGAATGCAATTCTCTCGTTTCTGCCCTTTCCCCAGGATGAACTCAAAATTATCATTAAAAACGCTGACAGTCCATTTTTTCACCAGCTGGATATCAATGCCGTCAGTTCCAGAAAAAAATCACAAATAGATGTAAATGCGACAGTCAGCAAAATCAACCTAACGCCGTCCAAATTCTTTCCACCAAAATTATTGTCCGCAGATCTTGGACAAATTTCCATGGAGAGTATCCAATTCTCAGGTATTATCGATTCTGATTACAAGATTTTGGGCACAAGCGCCTTGGACAAATTGAAAGTGTTTCAACATAACGGCACTCCGATTTTAGATATTGCCACACTGGAATCTGACTTTTCTTTGAAAAACGGAGAATACCAATTAGATACGACGGCCCAGAATATATCCATCAATCCGTCCGGCTTTCTTTCAAGGGAAGACCTTCCTGAAAATCTTGGGAACCTTTCCATGGAAAAGATCCAGTTCGCAGGTACTATCGGATCTGATTACAAAATCCATGGATCAAGCTCTATGGATAACTTGAAAGTGTTTCAGCGTAACAGCGGTGTCATTTTAAATATTGATACTCTGGGTTCTGATTTCTCTTTGGAAAACGGAGAATACAAAATTGATATAAAACCGGTTAAACTCACGTATCCGGATGCAATATTCGGTATGTCTTTTGCGTCAAGCCGCGTTCATAATAAGTCAGCCATCTCCTTTCATGGCACCCAAATCAACATTGACGAGACCCGTCAAGCTGGACTGGACCTGTTCGGCAACAATGAAGTCACACAAATCCTCTTTGAAATTATACAGGCTGGGAAATCACCCCGGATTCAGGTTGACCTAAAAAGCCGACGTCTGGAAGACCTCTTCCACGAGGACAATCTTTCTCTGTCCGGATCAATTCTAAATGGTGTGATTAATATACCTGAAACGACTTTGACGGCTAAAAAAGTGTATGGAAAGGTCCGTTTACAAAAAGGCGTGCTTTTTATTGATACCGCCAATGGTTTGATTGGAAATTCGACCATTGAAACAGGACAATTGCAAGTGGACCTGCTCAATTATATTGATTATCCGTTTGAAGGCGTTTTTGGTCTTGATGTGTCACTGCCCCAGCTGCCTGAAATATTAATTTCATTACTGCCGGATACCCTGCTTGCTGATGAACTTAAAATAGTTAGTGAGGTGATAGGAAGATGCAAAGCAAGTCTTGATTTATCCCTTGCCACCGGATCTGAGGATTTGGTTGTTAAAGTCAGAACCGAACAGTTTTCCGCCAAAGGGAAGTATGATCGGATACCTGGGAATATTTTGCTTGAAAACATACAATTTGATTACGTACCGGATACAATCACACTGCAACACCTGACAGGGACTGTAAACGGTAACCACTTAGAAAATATTCATTGTGTAATTCACCTGAACGAGCCGCTATGGCTTGATATTTTGTCCGGGTCTGCTGACGTCATGCTTTCAAATACTATTTCCTGGATTAACAAATACCCAAAGGCTGCGGTCATTATTTCGCCCATACGTCACGGCAGCGGGTATGTGAGGTTAGATCAGATTAAATTATCAGGCCCAGCTACGAGCCCGGAAAAATGGGAATTCGATGTACAGGGCCAGGGGGACAATTTGAGTTTGTCAACGCACCCTGAAAACAAGGAGATTGACAATCTCTTTGTTGACTTTTCAGCAACGAATCACGCTTACAGCTTTGATAATATCACTTTTGTTTCCCACAATTTTGACTGGTTCGATGCCGGGTCTCATTCTGATACCTTGAAACAAATTGTTTCACCACTTTACATCAAAGACGGTGAATTAAATATTTCCAATTCAGAGGCAACTTTCAAGAGTACCATCGATTTTCCCGGAGATGCGACAACAACCGTCAATCTTGCCGGCAAGGCACCTGTAGAAATGGATCTTATTTATATCCGGATAATTGATCCGGATATTTCAGATGCAACAATTGTCTTTCCTTCTAAAGTGAATAACTCTGGTTTGAATTTTTCCGGCAAACTGGATACAACAACGCTGACAAAGATACTCAATCCCAAGGAATCATGGGCTAAAACCCTATCGAAGATTACGCAACAGGTGCCGTGGAAAATTGAATCAACCCCCACATCCCAGTTCCTTTTGAAGACCAGATCATTAGACCTGGACACTATCCTTTCCTTTTATAAACAATCATCTTCATCCGGATCTTCGCTGCCGGACACCGATATTTTATTCAGGGCAGACAAAGTGACATATAAAAAATTTATGATGACCGATGTTCACAGCCGGATAAAGAGCAGTTCCAACGATATCAATGTCCAGCTGAGAAAATGCAGTTTTTGTGATCTGCCGGTAAAAGGAACCATCCAATACAAAGATGGTCTTCTCCTGGTTGACATACCGTTTAAAACTCACAACGGAAATAATATTCAGGATCTTTTTTCATGTCTATTCAAAAAAGATAATTTCATGGACGGCAGGTATTCCTTAACAACCAGTTTCACATCTATCGGTCTTCCTGAGAAGATAAAAGAACATTTCAATGGAGATTTGGCATTTTCGGCTACTGATGGTAGAATTTACAAATTAACACTGCTATCCAGAATTTTATCTGTTTTGAATGTTTCAAGTGTGTTCAAAGGGAAAATACCTGACATTACCCAAGAGGGGTTTGCCTACGATACGGTTATTATCGAAGGTGACATCCAGGACTCTGTTATCACGTTAAATAAGGCGATCATAGATGGCCGGGATATGACATTGATTTTCCAAGGTATCGTCGATCCTGTAAATGATTCTCTTGAATTAGACTGTCTTGTTGCGCCGTTTAAAACAATAGACCTGATTATTGAAAAAATCCCTGTTATTAATACTATTTTTAAAGGAAGACTGCTTTCTGTCCCAGTAAATATATCCGGTAAGCTTTCCGATCCAATCGTTGTTCCACTTCATCCGTCAGCCGTCGGGAACGGTCTTATTAATATGATGATCGACATCGTTAAAGCACCTGTCAGACTTTTTGATGAATTTATGGATGATTCTGAAAAAAATGACTAACTTATTTAATAATAGCGAGTCAAAAAAAGAAAATGCCATTAATATGGCATTAAAATACTTGTCGTATCGGTCCAGAACAATTTTTGAGACACAAACTTATCTGAAAAAAAATAGAATAGATGCCGATACTATTGACTCAACCATTAGTTTTTTGATGGAAAAAGATTTTTTAAACGACACACGGTATTGTCATCTTTATCTTGAATACCATGCTGAATTTAAACCCAAGTCATGTTTTGCTTTCACGCATGAGCTGAAAAGAAGAGGCATTCCGGCAATAGTTATAGAAGATGTCTTATCCCGGTATGAAGACGATAAACTTGCCCTTAAGGCAGTTGAACGTAAAATAATTCAATGGAAAAAGTTAGATACCGACACACTCAGAAAAAAAATGATGAACTTTTTAAGATACAGGGGATTTAGCTATGATATCTGTATATCAACGTATTCCCTGATGATAAATGATGGGGGATGATATGAACATTAAATTTTTTGCCGTTGGTGGTACTATTGATAAGGTCTATTTTGATGCCTTGAGCAAATATGAAGTTGGCGAGTCCAGCATTCATGAAATACTCAAAAACGCACGCATGAATTTAAAATATGAGGTGTCATCGTTGTTAAAAAAAGACTCTCTGGACATGACAGATGATGACAGGCAACTTATTCTCAAAGCGGTTAAAAAAGAGCCCTGTAAAAGAATAATTATCACGCATGGTACCGATACCATGGTGGAAACGGCCAAAGTCTTAAACCAGATCGATGATAAAACAATTGTATTTACCGGTGCCATGGAACCTGCTAGGTTTAAATCAAGTGATGCTGTATTTAACCTGGGATTGGCTGTCGGGGCCGTTCAAACTTTGACACCTGGCGCATATATTGCCATAAGTGGCCGGGTTTTTTCTCCTGACAATGTAATAAAAAATCGAAACATGAAACAATTTGAGGAAAAAATGTGAGTTTTTGAGAAATTTAATTCACAATTTTATAACTAATTTTTCCATTATGCTGAAGAAATCCAGAAGTACTTTCTCTCTATTGACAAGATATTGACTATCTATTTTTATAGAACATATTACACACAAAATGACAACCCATCGTATAGTGTTGATATTACATACAAAACCAACCCTCTCTCTTTTAATCCTCAGAAAAAAAACCAATGGCATAATTTGTGCATTTACAGATTGAAAACACGTAGCTTTTATATTTTGAATAGCATAAAGGAAAAACACGTTCATGGTTGGTAGAAAAAGAACCGTAGAAAGACGGAAAAATAAAAGATACAAAGCTGTGGAAGGCGCTTACGCTGCTGTTAGTCCCAATTCACACAAACTTGGTCAAATCATCGACATCAGTATGGGGGGGCTTTCATTTAAATATATCGATACTAGCAAGGATGAAAAGGAAAAGGGTAATCTCTCTGATGAGACCATTTTTCTCAGCAGTATGGGATATTATGTTGGAGATCTGCCGTTTAAAATGTCAATCAGCGTCGAAAAATGACCCCCTGTCAGCGCCCAATTTTGACCCCTC